>CAZWMF010000133.1:0-8918 GCA_964634535.1 uncultured Opitutaceae bacterium
TCATGACGTCGCTCGAGGATCCGTCGCGGGTGATCGCCCGGCCCGGCGGCCATGTGCTCGCGCCCTATGGCGGGGAAGGCGTGGGCGACGTGTCCAACGTCACCTTTACGAACGGTTGGGTGCAGTTGCCCGACAAAGCCAAAACCGTCCTGATCTACTACGGCGGCTCCGACACCCGTTGCTACGTCGCCCGCAGCACGGTCGACCAGCTGGTCGACTGGTGCCTGCACACGCCCCCGGATGCCCTGACGACCCGGGTCGCCGTGGACCAGCGCCTGGCGTTGATCCGCGCCAACCGGGCCCTTGCCGGCAAGTAATCAGAGTTTGCCGTAAGGCTCCCAGAGTTCGATCGGGTTGCCCTCCGGATCGTACAGGCGGGCAAACCGACCGTTGGGATAGACCTCCGGGTCGACCTCAACGTCCAGTCCGAGGTCGCGCAACTGCTTGGCCATGGCCTCCAGATTGCGCACGCGGAAATTGATCATCCAGCCCTGCTCCTTCTTTCCAAAGTACTCGGTATTCTCGGGAAAGGGCGCGATCACGGTTGGCCCGGCCTCCTGGGCCCAAGGCGTCTGGCCCTCGTCCGTGGGCGCCAGATCGATGCCCAGATGTTTCTTGTACCATTGGCCGAGCGCCAGCGGATGCTTGGACCGAAAGAAAACGCCGCCAATGCCGATGACGCGCTGCATGATAGTTTGCGGACAGAAGTCGGGAATCGATGGGAATCGACCGGGGGGGGAGCTCCGGCCGTCAGCGATGGGCGGAGCGTGACCACGGACCGAAGCGGATCAACTCAATTCGGGCCCGCGAAGGGTGGCCGTGCGGCCCGCGCCCGATGCGGTTGGCGATTCGGCATTCGCGGGCCCGCATCTATCTCCAAGCCGATGAACCGGCCGACTCATCCCCGGCAAGAGCGACCGAAGCCGACCGGGCTGGGTCATCCGCTCAGCGACGGCAGACGGAGGACGCTTGCGCGCGGGAAACGGCTCGCCGGAAACCGGGGTCGGTGCAGGCTGGCTTGAGTATTCCCGTCGAGGCTCCAGAATCGGCCCCGATTCGCGTCCGGGAATCCATGAAAACCGCCCGTCTCCACCGTCTCTTCAACCCCCGCACCGGACGCTGCTTCGACGTCGCGCTCGACCACGGTTTTTTCAACGAGGCGGCCTTCCTGGCCGGCATCGAGGACCTTCCGGCCGCGATCCGGATTCTGGCGGCGGCCGGACCCGATGCGATCCAATTGAGCCCCGGGCAGGCCCGCCACCTGGCGGGATTGCCGGCGCGACCCAAGCCTGCCCTGGTCCTGCGCACCGATGTCGCCAACGTCTACGGGACGCCGCTGCCCCGCAGCCTATTCTCGCGGCTGAGCGAAGCCGCCGTGCTCCAAGCCGTGCGCGAAGATGCCGCCTGCGTGGTCGTAAACCTGCTGCGCATCCCCGGCCAGCCGGAAGTCGCCGACCAATGCGTGCAGAATATTCTGCGGCTCAAGGCCGATTGCGACCACTACGCCATGCCGCTCATGATCGAGCCGCTCGTCTTCCGCTTGGACGATCCGAGCGGCGGCTACGCCGTCGACGGCGACGCGCAGAAGATCATCCCGCTCGTCCGCCAGGCGGTCGAACTGGGCGCCGACATCATCAAGGCCGATCCGACCGACGAGGTGGCCCGATACCACGAGGTGATTCAGACGGCCGGCGGCATCCCGGTGCTCGTGCGCGGCGGCAGCAAGGCCCCCACCCCCACGATTCTCCAACGCACCTTCGACCTGCTCGCGCAAGGCGCCGCCGGCATCGTCTATGGCCGCAACATCATCCAGCATCCTGCGCCGGCCAAGATGACCCGGGCGCTGATGGCCATCCTGCACGAGGGGGCCACGCCAGCCGCCGCCCTCGCGCTGCTCGACTGATGCCCGCCGACGCCCGTCCGACCGTCCGCGTCGCCGTCATCGGCGGCGGACTCATGGGGCGCGAAGTCGCGAGCGCATTTGGCCGCTGGTTTGCGCTGGTCGACCACCCCGTGCGCGCCGAACTGGTCGGCGTCTGCGATGTCCAAGCGGCCGCGCTCGACTGGTTCCGCCAGGTGCCGAGCGTGCGCTATTTTGAATCGGACCATCGGGCCCTGCTCGCCCGTCCGGATATCGACGTCGTCTATGTGGCCGTGCCCCACCACCTGCATGCCGCGATCTATCTCGACGTGCTGGAGGCAGGCAAGGACCTGTTCGCCGAAAAACCCTTCGGCATCGATCTGACCGCCGCTCGAACCGTCCGGGACGCGGCGGCGCGCCTCGGCCGGTTCGTGCGCGTTTCGTCCGAATTTCCCTTCCTGCCCGGCGCCCAGCGGGCGCTCGCGGCCGCGCGCAGCGGCACGCTGGGCCCGCTGCTCGCCGTGCGCCAGAGTTTCCGGCATTCGGGCGACCTCGATCCGGCCAAACCCATCAACTGGAAACGCCAGGCGGCCTATTGCGGGGCGGCCGGCGTGATGAACGACCTCGGCCTGCATGTCGCCCATATTCCGTTGCGGCTCGGCTGGGGACCCCGCCGGCTCTACGCCCAACTCCAAAAGATCATCACCGAACGGCCGGACGGCCGGGGCGGCCGGGCCGCCTGCGACACCTGGGACAACGCCCGGCTGCACGCCACCGCGGAAATCGGCGGCCGGCCCGTGCCGCTCAACCTCGAGATGCAACGGATGGCGCCGGCCGAGACCAACACCTGGGAAATCGAGATTCTCGGGACGGAGCGCGGCGTGCGCTACTCGACCAAGGAGCCCAAGACGTTCTGGACCTACCGACGCGAGCCCGAACAGGTCTGGGAGAAAGTCGACCTGGGATTCGCCATGCCCTTCCGGACGATCACCGGCGGCATATTCGAACCCGGATTTCCCGACCTGCTCCAACAGATGTGGGCCGCTTTTTTGGCCGAGCGGACCGGCGCGCTCGGGAGCCGCTTCGGCTGCGCCACGCCCGACGAAGCGGTCGCCCAGCACGAACTGTGGGCCGCCGCGCTCGCCAGCCACGCCGAACAACGCGTGGTCGAACTCGCCCCGCGGCCATGAAGCCGGCCCACGACCGCCGCGGCGTCTGCGCCGGCGGCAACTGGATCGTGGATCATGTGAAGACCATCGACGCCTGGCCGCCGCAGGACGCGCTGGCCAACATCCTCGCCCAGACCGCGGCCAACGGCGGCTCGCCCTACAACCTGCTCAAGAATCTGGCCCGCCTCGGCGCCGGCTTTCCCCTCGAAGGCATCGGCCTCGTGGGCGACGACGCCGATGGCCGCTTCATCCTCGAGGACTGCCGCGCCCACGCCATCGGCGGCGCGCAGGTGCGCGCCGTCCCGGGCGCGGCCACGAGCTACACCGACGTGATGACCGTGCAGGGCGACGGCCGCCGCACCTTCTTTCACCAGCGCGGCGCCAACGCGCTGCTCGCCCCGGAGCACTTCGACTTTGCCCGCACGCGCGCGCGCCACTTTCACCTGGGTTACGCCCTCTTGCTCGACGCGCTCGACCGGCCCGCCGCGGACGGCCGACCCGGGCTCGCCGCGGTGCTCGCCCGCGCCCGCGCCGCCGGCCTGACGACGTCGCTCGACTGCGTCAGCGAGAATCGCCAGCGCTTTCGCACGGTCATCGCTCCCGTATTGCCGGAAGTCGACGTGCTCCTGGCCAACGATTTTGAGGCCGAGCAGCTCACCGGCGAGGATCTCGGACGCGGCGCCGGTCTCCGGCCGGCGGCCGTGGCGCGCGCCGCCCGCGCCCTGCTGGCGCAGGGCGTGCGCGAAGTCGTGATCATCCACTTTCCCGAAGGGGCAGTCGCCGCGTCGGCGGCGGGCGCGTGGTTCTGGCAGCCCAGCGTGGCGCTGCCGAGCGCCCTGATCGCCGGAACGGCCGGCGCGGGCGACGCCCTGGCGGCGGGCCTGATCCTCGGTTGGCACGAGGGCTGGCCGCTCGACCGCGGACTCGAACTCGGCGTGTGTGCGGCGGCCGCATCCTTGCGCGACGCCCGCTGCAGTCACGCGGTGGAGGCCGCGGCCGCCTGCCTGGCCCTGGGCCGCGTTCACGGATTTCGCGAACGCCCCCCCGGCGCCGAAACCGCCTTCACCGCGCCGTAGCCCGCGAAGCGGATCAATCGCCCCCCGAACGACCGGTCAACTCGTCGAGCCGGCGCAGGTTCGCCCGGGCGGTGTCATAGCCGGGGTTCAGGCGCAGGGCCGCCTCCCATTCACGGCGGGCGTCCGCCGGCCGACCGGCCCGAACGTAGATCACGCCCAGGCAATTGTGCGCCGCCGCATAGTCCGGCTGGAGCCGCAAGGCCGCCTCGGCCTCGACCGCCGCCTCGGCCGATCGCTCGGGCATGGCCGACAGCAGGATTGCCAGCGCCAGATGCACCGGCGCGACCTCGGGATTGAGGCGCAGCGAGGCCTCATAGTGCTCGATCGCTTCGGCCTCGCGCCCCGGCATTCGGGTCAGCAGATTGGCCCAATTGAACTGGGCCACCGCCAGGGTGGCATCGAGCCGTAGCGCCTCGGAAAAATGATCGAGGGCCTCCGCCTCGCGGCCCGGGATGCCCGCCAGGAGCTGGCCCAGGTCGGCGTGCGCGCCGGCGTAGCGCGGATTCAGGCGCAGCGCCGTTTCGAATTGCGCCAGCGCTTCCGACCGGCGCGCGGGCACGGCCGCCAAAGCGTTGCCATAGCTGTCGTGCATTTCCGGCGAATCCGGGTCGAGCCGCAGGGCCGCCTCAAAGTGGGTCAGGGCCTCGGGCAGGCGCCCGGGCAGACCCGCGAGCGCGTTGGCGAGATTGGCGTGCGCCTCGGCAAAATCGGGCTTGAGGCGCAAAGCCGTTTGGTAGTGGGCGATCGCCTCGGCCCTCCGGTCCGGATCGGTCGCGAGCAGCACGGCCAGGTCGTTGTGGGCATCGGCCGTATCCGAAGCGTTGGGTTTGAGTTCGAGCGCGCGTTGGTAGTGCGCGATCGCCTCGGCCCTTCGGTCGGGCAGCTTGGCCAGCTCGATCGCGAGCCCGATATGGGCGTCGGGATAGTCCGGATTGATCGCCAGGGCCGCGCGATATTCGGCGATGGCCGCGGCGGGCGGCGCCTCGGCCATCGCCAGATGAAATCCCAAAATATGGTGCGCCATCCAGCTATCG
This sequence comes from uncultured Opitutaceae bacterium, assembly GCA_964634535.1. GTDB lineage: Bacteria > Verrucomicrobiota > Verrucomicrobiia > Opitutales > Opitutaceae > Palsa-1447. The sequence continues at coordinate 5,141 of CAZWMF010000133.1, forward strand.
GGACTCTCGGCGAGCGTCGCCCGGAAAAGCGTGGGATCGTCGACGTAGAGCCGGCTCTGCCGGTTCGCCAGTATCGCCAACCCGGCGACGAGGCCAGCGCCGAGGCAAAGACCGAGCCGACGGATGCTGCGCGGAGCTCGGGCCAGACCCACGGCGGCCGCACCGGTCGCCGTCGCGATAAAGGCCACGCTGGCCAGATACTGGAAGTGATCGGCCACGTAGGAAAACACGAACGGATAGACGTTGAAGAAGCCCAAGGCCGGGAACAGCGAGCCGACGAACACGAGCCAGCCGGCCAACGGACCGCGGGTCCGCCGCCGCACGGCCCAGAGCACGGCGGTCACCGCCACCGCGGCCGCGAGGTAGCCGATCCAGCCCTCCGCCGCGTCCGGCACATTCCACCGCGCATAGAAAAAGGCCTGATGGGCCGGCCACAGGAGCTTGCCCGCGTAGAACCAGATCACCCGGCCGGCCAGCATCAGGCGCTGGAGCGCGGTGAGTTCGAACTGGACGCCCTCGGCGCCGATCAGCGTGCGCTCCGCCCAAGCCGTGAACGTTCCGGCGCCGATCGCCAAACCGAACCAGGGGACCAGCGGACCGACATCCTTGCGCCAGGACAACTTGCCATCCTTCCACCACAGGACGACCAGGAGCGCCGCCGGCAGGGTGGAGGTGACCGTCTTCGTGCCGACCGCGAGGAAAAACCAGAGCGACGCCCACCCGTAGGATCGCCACCGCCGGTGTCCGGCGAAATCCCAATACGCCAGGCCGGCCAGCAGGTAAAAGACCAGCGACAGAGTATTCTTCTGTTCGGAAATCCAGGCGACCGACTCGACGCACAGCGGATGGACGGCGAACAGCATCGCCACCCACCATTCGGTGCCGGGCGGCACGGCCGAAGCGGGCGCGGCCGACCAGAGCCGGCGCATAAGCCGCGCCAATAGGCAGCAGGATAGCGCGTGCAGGGCGATATTGAGCAGGTGGTAGCCGAGCGTCGCGTCGCCCCACAGCCGATGCTCGAACCAAAACGCGCTGTGCAGGACCGGATAGTACTGCTGCGTCGCGTGGACATCCGTCCAAATGCGGAGCAAGCCCGCCCCGGTGCGCAGATCCGGCCGGGTCACGTGGCCCGGATCGTCCCACAGCATCGCCCCCTGGCGCGCCGGCCAATAACAGACGAGCACGAGGCCGCAAACCAGCAACCCCCGACCCCAAGACTTCAAGCCGACGGACGGTCCCCTCGGGCGATCCAGCATGGGTCAGGTTATCAGCCGCGCGGCGGCCAAATCAAGCCCGGCCCGGCGGATGGAACCGGCCGGGCTGCTTCAAAGCGCGGTGCGCACCAACCGGTCAAAACCGGAACGTCGTGCCCACGCAAAACTCGTCGCCGGAAATCGTGCTCGTGATGTCCGTGCCGGGTACCGCCCCGGCGAGATTGTCCCAGGGACCCGACTGCGTATGGGAAAAACCATGGGTATAGGACAGGTCGAGCGTCGAACCGGGACCGAGGATGAACGAGGCGCCCACCGACAGATGCTGTTCGAGGTGCAGCGGCGAGCCGACGTTGTAGAAGGTGGCGCTGGCCGGAATCGGGTTCGAACAGAAGTTGTAGCCGAGCCGCAGATAACCGGCCTTGCCCAAGGCCTGCTGCACGCCGATCTCGACGGTCTCCGAATCCTTCCAGCCCAGGCCCGCCATCGATCCATCTGCCCGGAATCCGCTGTTTTCAAAACCCGGCGTCGAGCCATAGGCGATGTAGCCCACGTCGGCGATCAGGTGCGTCGATTCGAGCAGCGCGTAATTCATGCCCAGTTGGGCGGTGAGCGGACGATCCATGCGGAACGTGACGGTGCGGCTCGCCCCGGATGGGTCATCCACCGTCCACGAATACGAATTGAACCAGGTGGGCGTGGACATCGAAAGTCCGAACGACAGATCCGCATCCGCCTGATAGCGCAGTCCCCCCTGCGCACCCAGCCCCAGTTGGATGTCCTGCTGCTGCACGGCGGCGTAGACCGGAGCGTGATTGGCGCCGATGCCGGGGGCGGCGAATGCGGCCGGGGTGAAGAGATTGCGGCCGATCGACGGCGCGAGGGCAAAGCCCCAGGACCACTGCGTGTCGCTGGCCACGGCCAGGCCGAGCGGCAGCCGGACCACATAAAGGCTCGAGCGCACATCGCCGAAGCCGCCGAATTGTCCGCCGAACGGATTGTTGGCCGCGCCGGACTGAGGGAAGAATACCGGGTTGCTGCTCGACGTGGCCGCATGGAAGCTAAGGCCGGCCTCGGACACCGCGCCGGCGAACCAGGCCAGGTTGCCGCCGTTCGGCTTCCAACTCGCCATCAAGGAAAGATAAGGCACATTCTTGGAAGTCGACTGCGACGATCCGCTCAGGCCGAGCGCGCTGACCGAGCTGTCGACCTGCGCGTCCGGCATGATATCGCCGAATACGATCGAGGCCGTGCGGTCGGCGAACAGCAGCGCCGTCGCCGGATTCTTATAAATGCTGCCGATCAGATCCTGATCGTTGCCGGCGGCGGCCGCGCCGCCCAGCGACGAATTGACGGCGCCGAAGCCCTGGATGAAGTAGCCGTCGGTGGCAAAGACCGAAGGGACGAGGAGGGCGCAGGCGGCGATGACGGCGAAACGCCGGAGGCAAGGTTGCTTCAGATCATTCATGGGGTTGGGGGTTGGCGGAGGGACGAAACGCCGCAGTTTGGGGTAAACTCGGGCCGGCGCAGCCCGTAAGTGTCTGCCCTAAACGTATTCAAGCAACTAAAACCGCAGCTACCGGGGGCATTCGGCCGCGTGATGACCCCGGGGGCGACGGTGGCGACGGGGGCCCGGGTCACCGGTGCGGTCGGCCCGGGCGCGCCGACCGCCGCTCCCGCCCACTGAAACACGCGGGCCGATCGAATCCGGTGGACTAATACCCGGCGCGAGCACGAATCCAAAATGGCGCCGCCCATACCGGCCTCCCGCTCGATGCGACGCCCCTGCGTTCGACCAATTCCGCCGGCGACGACGCGATACCCGGCAATCGCAGGATTAGCTCCCATGAATCTCCGACGGAACCGCCGCAAATTCCTTGCGCCAGCTCGGCGTCACGCCCGTGCTAACCAGCAGTCCCGTCAATCCCGATTCAGGCCCACATCGTCAGCGCTTGGTTCGGCTCACCCTGGAGCGCTATGCCGCAGAGTTCACAACCATGATTCGCAAACGCGCCCGGCGACACACCCACGCCGCCGCCGCGACTGGCCAGGCAGAGGGGCAACTCGCCAGCGTCCTCCTCGCGACCCGGGACGGGGTCATCGGCCTAGACCGTGACGCGCGCATCACGCTATTCAATGCGGCGGCCGAACGCATGTTTGGCTGGACCGCCGACCAAATCCGGGGTCGATCGGTGGCGCGCCTCATTCCCCGCCGATTCTGGCGCGCCCATCGCGCCCACCTGGCGGCTTTCGGCGAGGGGAAAACGCCGGCGCGTCCCATGGGACGCGGCGAGACCGTCTATGGTTTGCGTGCGGATGGTACGGAATTCCCCATCGAAGCCTCGATCGCCCGGACCGCACCGGAAGGTCGCCCAATATTCGCGGTGGTCGTACGCGACCTCACCGAGCGCCAACAGCATCTGGAGAGCCTGCACCAAAGCGAGCAAGCCTTGCGCGCTTTCTTCTCGGACTCTCCGCTGGGGCTGATGTGGGTGGGTCCGGACGGGAAGGTGACGCGCGCGAATCGCGCCCAACTGGACTTGCTCGACCGGTCCGCCGACGAAGTC
>CAZWMF010000134.1:0-8884 GCA_964634535.1 uncultured Opitutaceae bacterium
CTATAATGCGGTCCACCTGGCCACCAAGCCGTGCGACGATCGGTTGCATGCCCGCTACCCGGTGACGCGGATCAACGCTTCCGGCCGCGACGTCGGACTGCCCGACGGCATCATGGGCAACAGCGAAGTCGGCCACGAGAACATCGGGGCCGGCCGGATCGTCGAACAGGAATTGCTGCGTTTGAACCTGCTTTTCCTGGAAAAGCGGATCGCCGGTAACCCGGCTTGGCAGGGTGCGGTCCAGCGGGCCACCCAGGGTGGCAGTCTGCACTTGATGGGCATCGTGTCCGATGCGGGCGTGCACGGCATGCTGGAGCACCTTTACGGTCTTCTGCGCCAGGCCAAGGCCGATGGCGTGCCGGCCGAGCGCATTTTTATCCATGCCTTCACCGACGGTCGCGACACGCCGCCGGCCAGCGGCAAGGGCTACATTCAGCAGGTCGAGGAGCAATGCCGGGCGATTGGCGTCGGCCGGATTGCCAGCGTCTGCGGGCGGTTCTGGAGCATGGATCGCGACAACCGCTGGGAGCGGGTGGCCCGGGCCTATGCCATGCTCACCGGCCAGAAGGCCGATGCGGTGGCGACGTCGGCGGGGGCCGCGGTCCAGGCCTATTACGACCACCCGTTCAACGAGTCGCAGCGCGGCGATGAATTCATCGTGCCGACCTGGATTGTGGGAGAAAATGGCAAGCCGATCGGACCGATTCAGAACGGGGATGCCGTCGTATTCTACAATTATCGCGGCGACCGGCCGCGCGAGATCACCAAGGCGTTCGTTTTCGACGACTTCAAGGGCTTCGACCGGGGGCCAAAGCTCGACCTGTTTTACGCGACGATGACCGAATACGAGACCGGACTGCCGGTGCACGTCATTCTGTCCAAGCCGGAGAAGCTCAAGCACATTCTTGGCGAAGTCGTCAGCTCCGCCGGGTTCGCCCAGTTTCGGTGCGCCGAAACCGAGAAGAACCCGCATGTGACATTCTTCTTCAATAACTACCGCAAAGATCCATTTCCCGGCGAAGAGCGCGCCTGCCCGCCGAGCCCCAAGGTGGCGACCTACGACCTCCAGCCCGAGATGTCGGCCGCGGATGTGACCAAAACGGCGCGCGAGGCGATCCTGTCCGGGAAATACGCCCTGGTCGTCGTCAATTTCGCGAACCCGGACATGGTGGGACATACCGGCTCCCTGCCGGCGGCCATCAAGGCGGTGGAAACGACCGATCGGGGCGTGGGCGAATTGCTGGCTGCGCTCGAAACGGTGCGGGGTCGGGCCGTCATTCTGGCCGACCACGGAAACTGCGAACAGATGTGGGATCCGGTCAACAATGCCCCGCACACCTCGCATACCCTCAACCAGGTCGAGGTGTTTGTGGTGGGCGACGGATTTGCGGCGGGTCAGACGAAAATGCGCCAAGGCGGACGCCTGGCCGACATCGCGCCGACCGTGCTGGACCTGATGGGTCTGCCCAAGCCGGTCGAGATGACCGGCGTGAGCCTGATCGTCCACTGAGGCGAACGATCGACGCCTCGGTTTCGCTCCGGCGGGCTTTTCTGGTTGCCCCGGAGCGGGGCGGGGCGTTTTGATTCCCAGTTCATGCCGCGCACCCATCATTGTGCCCAGTTGACCCAGGCTGACATCGGCGCGACCGCGTCGCTGGCGGGCTGGGTGGATACCGTCCGCGATTTGGGCGGAATTATCTTCATCGACCTGCGCGACCGCGAAGGCATCACCCAGGTCAAGTTTGACCCGCAAGTGGATGCCGATCTCGGGGCGCGCGCGGCGCACCTGAAGATGGAATCGGTGATCGAGATCACCGGTCGGGTGACGCACCGGCCGGCCGGAACGGAAAATTCCGGCCTGGCGACGGGCGAAGTCGAAATCGAGGCCACCGCGCTCGAGATTCTCAATGTGTCCGAGACGCCGCCCTTTCCGCTGGGCGATGTCGAGGGCGACCGGGTCAACGAGGACCTGCGGCTCACCTACCGCTATCTGGATCTGCGCCGGCCCAAGATGCGGCGCAACCTGCGGACCCGCCATCGCGCGGCCAAGGCGATACGCGACTATTTCGACGATCAGGGTTTCATCGAGGTCGAGACGCCGGCGCTGTTCAAGAGCACGCCCGAAGGCGCGCGCGAATACCTCGTCCCGTCCCGGCTCCATCCGGGCCAGTTTTACGCGCTGTCGCAGTCGCCGCAGCAATTCAAGCAGATCCTGATGGTGGCCGGCGTGGAAAAGTATTTCCAAATCGCCCGGTGTTTCCGCGACGAGGACTTGCGGGCGGACCGCCAGATGGAGTTTACCCAGGTCGACGTCGAGGTGTCGTTCGTCACCCGGGAGGATATCTATCGGCTGTTCGAGGGCATGCTCAAGCGGGTGTGGCAGGCCGTGCTGGGCGTGGACATTCCGACGCCGTTCCCGCGCCTGGCGTTTGTCGACGCCATGAACCGCTATGGGGTGGACAAGCCCGACGTGCGGTTCGAACTCGAACTGGTCGATCTGGGCGACGTGTTCCGCAATTCCCAGTTCAAGGTGTTCGCCCAGACGATCGCCGGCGGCGGCTCGGTCAAGGCGCTCAACGCGCGGGGACTGGCGGACCTGACGCAGGGCGAACTCAAGAATCTCGAGGACATCGCCCGTTCGCTGGGCGCCAAGGGCCTGGCCTTCATCAAGGTGGAAGGCGGCGAGTGGAAGTCGCCGATCGTGAAGTTCTTTTCGGAGACCGAAAAGGCGGCGCTCACCGCCCGGCTGGGATTGACCGAGGGCGACATGGCCTTCTTTGCCGCCGCGCCGTGGGAAAAGGCCTGCGCGATTCTGGGACGGATCCGGCTCGAGGCCGCCGCGCTCTTGCAAAAGCGCGGGAAACTCGAACTGCGCCCCGACGATTGGCGGTTCCTTTGGGTCATCGATTTCCCGCTGATGACCTACGACGAGGAGACCAAGCGGCATGTGGCCACGCACCATCCGTTCACTTCCCCGGTGCCGGAAGATGCCGCGCTGCTCGACTCGGCGCCGGAAAAGGTGCGCGGGCAGCACTACGATGTCGTGCTCAACGGCATGGAACTTGGCGGCGGATCGATCCGGATCCACCAGCCGGCCCTGCAGAAGAAGGTGTTTGAGGACGTGCTGAAGATTCCGCCGGACGTCGTGGAGAGCCGCTTCGGCTATATGCTGCGGGCCTTCACCTACGGGGCCCCGCCCCACGGCGGCATCGCCTTTGGCCTGGACCGCATGGTGGCGTTGCTTTGCGGCACGACGAGCATCCGCGACGTCATCGCCTTTCCCAAGACCCAAAAGGGACAGGACCTGATGGCGGCCAGTCCCACGACGGTCACGCCGAAGCAGCTGGTGGACCTGCACATCGCGGTCGTGCCTCCGGCTTAGGGGATCTCCGCCAACATTCCCTAGTCCGCATCCCCGAAAAACCGGCGGGGGTCGCGCGGAGATTTGCGCGCACGATGTGCGGGGGTGGTGAGGGCTGCGGGTCGATCCCGCGCGGCTCAAGGCTTGCCTAACCCGCGTTGGCCCCTACTTTGGCATCAAACGCATGAAACTGATCATCGCTGTCATCAAGCCGTTCAAGCTGGAAGAGGTTAAGGAAGCCTTGTCCGAGGCCGGAATCGAGGGAATGACGGTGACCGAGGTGAAGGGCTTTGGCCGGCAGAAGGGCCACACCGAGATCTATCGCGGCAGCGAGTACACGGTCGATTTCCTGCCCAAGGTGAAGATCGAAATCGCCGTGGCCGACGACGTGGCCGGCAAGGCGGTCGACGCCATCGTGAAATCGGCCAAGACTGGGAAAATCGGCGACGGCAAGGTGTTTGTCCTCCCCATGGAGGAGATCATCCGCATCCGGACCGACGAGCGCGGCGAGTCGGCGGTCTAAGCCCGAGGACGACCGGTGGCCTGCAGCGCCTTCCGGGAATCACAGAATCGCCTTTCCTTTGGGGGCGCGGCGTGGACAATCGCCCCTTTTAAGTTTACGTTTCCATGAAGTTCCTCCTAGCCGACCCCACTATCGAGCAGCGTCTGGCGGCGCTCGAAGCTTACGTCAAGAACACCGATCCGGGCGCGACCCTCACCGGCGTGCCCGGCCCGGGCCATAATGCCTGGCTGATGACCTCAGCGGCCCTGATCCTGAGCATGACCCTGCCGGGTCTGGCGCTCTTTTACGGAGGGCTCGTGCGCAAGAAGAACGTCTTGTCCGTGCTCGCCCAATGCCTGGGCATCACCGGCATGGTGACCATCCTGTGGTGGGCGGTGGGCTACAGCTTGGTTTTCGGCCAGAACTTCGGCAGCGGGGTGCTGGGCGGGACCGAACATTTCTTTCTGCGCGGCGTCACCTCGGCGCCGAACACGGCCTACAGCTTTTGGGTTTCGGCCAACGTGTTCTGCATGTTCCAACTGATGTTCGCGATCATCACGCCGGCCCTGATCCTGGGCGCCGTGGCCGAGCGGATGAAATATAGCGCGGTGCTGCTCTTCGTCCTCCTGTGGATGTTCGTGGTCTATTTTCCCCTCGCCCACATGGTCTGGGGGGCCAACGGCTGGATGAACGGCGCGAGCAACGCGGCGGCCGGCGTTTCCGCGATCGACTTTGCCGGCGGCACGGTGGTTCACATGAGTTCGGGCTGGTCGGCCCTGATTCTGTGCATGATCCTGGGGCCGCGCATCGGCTTTGGCCGCGAGAAAATGCCTCCGCACAGCATGGTGCTCACCATGGTCGGTACGGCGCTCCTGTGGTTCGGCTGGTACGGCTTCAACGCCGGTTCCGCCCTGGGGGCCGATGGGATTGCCGCCAACGCCTTCACCACGACGACGCTGGCCGCCGCGGTCGCGGCGTTTGTCTGGGGCATGCTGGAAAAAGTGCTGCGCGGCCACGCTTCGATTCTGGGCTTTTGCTCCGGCGCCGTCGGCGGCCTGGTCGTGATCACGCCGGCCTGCGGCTATGTGAGCCCGACCGGCGCCGTCATCATCGGCGTGCTGGCCGCCTTGGTCCCGTACGTCTTTGTCACCAAGGTCAAGGCCCGGTTCGGCTACGATGATGCGCTCGACACCTTCGGCGTCCATGCGGTGGGCGGCACCCTGGGGGCGTTCTTGACCGGCGTCCTCGCGACCGGCGAGGTCAACCCGATCCTCACCGACGCCAACGCCGCCGCCCGGACGAACGGCCTGGCCGCGCACGTGGCCCACGGCACCCTGTGGATCGAGCAGCTCAAAGCGATCGGCGTCACCCTGGTGTTGGCGGTCGTCGCGAGCATCATTTTGGGCTACCTCGTCAAGGCGCTCATCGGTCTGCGCCCGACCCCGGAAGTGGAGCGCCAGGGCCTCGACCTGATCGAGCACGGGGAAGAAGGCTACATCAACTGATCTGCCCGGGACTCTTTTCCATGAAACTTATCGTGGCCATCATCAAGCCATTCAAGTTGGAGGAGGTGAAGGAAGCCCTCTCCGAAGCCGGCGTGGAGGGCATGACCGTGACCGAGGTGAAGGGGTTTGGCCGCCAGAAGGGCCATACCGAAATCTACCGCGGCAGCGAATACACGGTCGACTTCCTGCCCAAGATTCGCCTCGAGATCGCCGTGCCCGAAGGCATCGTCGGGCGCGCGATCGAGGCGATCACGCGCTCGGCCAAGACCGGCAAGATCGGCGACGGCAAGATCTTCGTCTACAGCCTGGAGGAGGCGATCCGCATTCGGACCGACGAGCGCGGGGAAATCGCGCTTTAGTCGGCGCGAGTCGGCCGGTCAGCGCTTGACCGGCAGGGCGCGGGTCCGGATTTCGGTCTGGATCCGTTCCAGGAATTGGGCCGCCGGCAGGGTGCCTTCGTCGCCCTTCGCCCGCGACCGGACGCTGACGGCGGCCGCTTCGGCTTCCTTGCCGCCCAGGATCAGGGTGTAGGGCACTTTTTCCAATTCAGCGCGGCGGATCTTGGCGCCCAGCTTGTCGCTGTGCTGATCGATCGTGGCGCGGACTCCGGCCGCTCTTAACCGGGCGAGCAGGTCGGCGGCGTAGGCGGCCACTTTGTCGCTGATCGGCACGAGGCGGACTTGTTCGGGCGCCAGCCACACCGGGAAGTCGCCGGCGAAATGCTCGATGAGCACGCCGCAGAAGCGCTCCATCGAGCCGAACGGGGCCCGATGGATCATTACCGGTCGATGGGTGACATTGTCGGCCCCGGTGTAGCTTAGGTCGAATCGAATGGGCAGGTTGTAGTCGACCTGCACGGTGCCGAGCTGCCACTCCCGGCCGATCACGTCCTTGACGACAAAGTCGATCTTGGGTCCGTAGAACGCGGCTTCGCCCGGTTCCTCGGTGAAGGGCACGCCCAGGGTGCGGGCGGCCTCGCGGCAGGCGGCTTCGGCTTTGTCCCAGTTGGCCGGATCGCCGGTGTACTTCTGGGAATCGGGATCGCGCAGGCCGACCCGCACGCGGTATTCGGACATGCCCAGGGTCGCGAGGACGATCTTGACCAGGGCGAGGCAGCCGACCACTTCGGCGCCGACCTGTTCCTCGGTGCAGAAAAGATGCGCGTCGTCTTGCGTGAAACCGCGGACGCGGGTCAGGCCATTGAGTTCGCCCGATTGCTCCCAGCGATAGACCGTGCCGAACTCGGCCAGCCGGACCGGCAGATCGCGGTACGAATGGGGCTGCGAGGCGAATATCTTGATGTGGTGAGGGCAGTTCATCGGCTTCAAGAGGAAGCCGTCCAATCGCTCATCGTCGGGTTTTGTCCGGTCGGCCGGAATGATCTCGCGGCCGCTGCGCCGGTTGAGCTCCTGGCGGAATTTCTCGGAGACGGCCTCGAGCCGGGCCATCATTTCGCCGCACGAGCACCCCTCGCGCAGGGCGTAGGCCAGGGACTCGTTTTCCACGATCGGCGAAAACTGGGATTCCTTGTAGTACGGGAAGTGGCCGGAAGTCTTGTAGAGCTCGAGCTTGCCGATGTGGGGCGTGAACACCTGCTGGTAGCCCTGCTTGCGCAGTTCCTCGCTGATGAACGTCTGGAGCTCCTGGCGGATGATGGCGCCGGCGGGCGTCCACAGGATGAGGCCCTGGCCGACCTCGTCGTCGATCACGAAGAGTTTAAGGTCCTTGCCCAGTTTCCGGTGGTCGCGCAGTTTGGCCTGCTCCAGCCGTTCCAGGTATTGGGTCAGTTCGGATTCGGACGGAAAGGCGGTTCCGTAGATGCGCTGGAGCTGCGGGTTGCGCTCGCTGCCCCGGTGGTAGGCGCCGGCGATGTTGAGCAATTTGAAAGCCGCAATCTTGCCGGTGGAGGGCAGGTGGGTGCCCGCGCACAGGTCGACGAATTCGCCGTTCTGATAGAGGGAGATCGCCTCGCCCTGCGGAATGTCGTCCAGGCGGCCGAGCTTGAAGCGCTCCTGGCCCCGGCTCCGGATGATGGCGGCCGCTTCCTCCCGGGGCACTTCACGGCGGACGAAAGGCTGGTCCTCGGCGATCACCTTGCGCATTTCAGCCTCCAGGCGGGTGAGATCCTCTTGGGTCAGCTTATGGTCCAGATCGACGTCGTAGTAGAACCCCGTGTCGGTCGGCGGACCGATGTCGAGCTTGGCTTCCGGAAACACCCGGAGGAGGGCAGTGGCCAGCACATGCGAGGAGGAGTGGCGGAGTTCTTCGAGCGGGGTCATGGCCATGAGAGTGGGCAGGTTGCTATTATGAGGGGGAAAAAACGAAAACAATGCAAGAAACGCCCCTTCCCGTCCCTGGGTCATGGTTCTTATGCTCGAGTCGGGTCCAGAACCTCCGTTTGGAGGTGACGCTGGCTTCGGGTTGCCGGCACGTGGTGCGGCACCCCGAGAACTGGTGCGTGCAGCCGTTCAGCGGCCGGGTGCTCCTCTATCCCGAGGTCGGCCCATTCGAGGTGCAGATCGAACCGGGCGAGGTGGTCGGCCTGCGGCCGGCCTGGTAAATGGTCCGAGACCGACGACCGGACCGGTCACGGTTTGACTCATTTTGCGGCGTGGCCCTACTCCGGTGCATGCGCTATCGCGTCAACCTCTTTGAATCCGACGAAGGTTGGGCGGTTAGCTGCCCGGATCTCCCCGGTTGCCATTCCCAAGGCAAAACGCGGGAGGAAGCGCTAACCAATATCAAGGATGCCATCCGCCTCTGGCTTGACGTCGAGGTCGAGGAAACCGGCTTGAAGCGGGTCGAGCAGGCCGAGGTCGTGGTGTGAATTATGCCGAGGCTTCCAGGGGTCGGCCAAGATGATGTCGTCCGGGTTTTTTCAAAGGTGGGTTTCCGGGTTGTTCGCCAGAGCGGGCATGTCGTCATGAGCAATGGGACGATCCGCTTGGTCACTCCGCGCCATGATCCCATCAACGCAATCACGATGGGAGCGATTGCCCGGGATGCCGGGCTCACCCCGGATCAATTCAGGGCGTTGTTATAAACTGCGCGCCTACGGTCGACGCGGCTCGAGGGCGTAGGCGTCCTTGCGGTCGAGCATGGTCCAGCCGGCGGCGGCGATTTCGGCGCGCAGACTGTCGGCCGTCTTGTAGTCCTTGGCCGCCTTGGCCTGCCAACGGCGTTCGGCGAGCGCCGCGACGGATGAGGGCACCGCTGGGCCGGTCGAGTCGGCGCCGGCTCCGGCGTTCCGCGGCGCCAAGTCGAAGCCGAGCAGATCGATCGCGCGGTCGAACGAGGCGAGCAGGGCGCCGGCTTGGGCGGCGTCGAGTTTGGATGGGTCCAGGCTGTTCACGGCGGCGAAGAGGTCGCCCAGGGCCTTGGGCAAATTGAGGTCGTCCTCCAAGGCCAGCTGCACGACGCCAAACCGGTCCTCGGCCGAGGCGGCGGCCGGACCGCGCGCGGCCAGGGACTCTCGAAATTGGCGCAGGCTTTTCAACCCGCTTTCGGCCGCATGCA
>CAZWMF010000135.1:0-8838 GCA_964634535.1 uncultured Opitutaceae bacterium
TGCTCGGTCAAAGAAAAATCCGCCCGAATCGGGGGCAGATCCTCGGCGATCGCCACGGAAAAAGGGTGTCCGCCAAGCGCGTCCCGTACGCCGTCCGCGGCCGCCTGCACCAGATCGGCGGCGTCGCACCAGTCCATCCGCGCCTGAAGAATGCCGCTTTCCAGGCGCGTCTGGTCGAGCAGATCGCTCACCCGGCGGTTGAGGCGGCGGACCGCGGTGCGCATCTCCGCGATTGCCAGCCCCCCCTCGCCCTCGGCGCCGCTCGCCTCAAGGGTCTCCAGACCGGCCGAGATCACAGCCAGGGGCGTCCGCAATTCGTGCGACACGCTGTCCAGCAGCGTGCGCTGGAGCCGTTCGCTCTCCGCCCGCAATTTCTCGTGGCGGGCCTGCATGCGGATCCATTCGGCGAACTGGCCCGCGACGACCGCCACCGCGATGTAGATCGCGACCATGAGCGCATCCTCCATCCGGCCGATGCGCAGCGTATAGCGGGGCGCGATGAAAAAGAAGTCCCAGCCGATGGCGCTGAGCAGACCGGCCAGGAGCATCGGCCAGCGGCCGACCCGCAGGCTCATCAGGATGATCGCGAGCAGGTAGAGCAGCCCCACCGAGGCTTCCGAGCCCTTGAGGAAGAGTAAACCAAATCCGGTGGTCCCAGCCAGCACAGCCACGACGAAAGCGCCCTCGCGCAACTCCCGGCGGCGCCCTGGCTTGGGGTTCATGGGGGCGAAAAACCGGCGGAAAAGTGGGCGGATCAACGCGACGCCAATTGCCGCTGCAGATCCGCCGGATCCTCGACCGGCGGCTGGCAGGTGAAGTTCTCGCAGACGTACGCGGTGGCCCGGCCCGCGCGCGGATGCAGGTTCGCGAGCCAGGGAGCCCGGGCGGCGAGCCAGGCGCGCGCGGGCGCGGCGATCACGCTGCGCCGAGGCCCGAGCTTGGCGTGCAGCGCGTCGGCCAGCGCGCGGAAGCCCGGCGCGTCCGCATCGCCCGCGAGGACCACGTGGCGGGGCGGGTCGAGCGCGAGTTCCAAGCCGCACAGCATCTGCGGCAGCGCCTGGGGCTGTTCCGCCCAGCGGGATCGGAATGCGTCGAAGGTCCGCAGCCCCTTGAGCCGGCGGTCCGAGCGCCCTTCTCCACCGAGCAACCCATCCAGGCGCAGGAGGTTCAGGGCGGCGACCGAACTCGGCGCGGGCTCCGCCCCGTCGTAATCTTCCTTAAGGCGCACGATCACATCGGTCGCGCCGGCCGCGGAATTGAAATAGCCGCCCGCGGTCTCGTCCCAAAAGAGCGCATCCATCCGGTCCTGCAGTTGGTCGGCCCATTGGAGCCAATCCGCCTCGAAGCTCGCCTCGTACAGGTCGAGCAGGCCCTGGATCAAATAGGCGTAGTCCTCGGCAAACCCGGGCGCCGGGCCGCGGGCGCCGCGCCAGGACCGCCCCAGCGCGGCGTTATCGGCGTCCCAGAGCTGGTCGCGGATGAAGCGCGCGGCGGCGGTGGCGCCATCGCGGTAGGCCTCCCGGCGGTCGGCCAGGCTCTCCGCCGGACAGGCCGCGGCCCGCGCCAGGGCCGAAATCATAAGGCCATTCCAGGCGGTCAGGATCTTCTCGTCGCGGCCGGGCCGTGGCCGGCTCTCCCGCACGACGCGCAACCGCTCCAGGGCGGCCGCCAGCCGGTCGCTCGCCGCCTGAAGCGTCAGCCCCAGCACGCGGGCCGTTTCCTGGAGGCCGCCTTTCCGGACGGCGAGAATATTCCGACCGGTGAATTCCCGGAGCGGATCGCGCTCGGCCGGCACGTTGCCGTCGGCTTTCACGCCGAAATGTTCGCAGACGAGCGCCGCGTCTTCGGGAACGAGCGCGGCGTCGATCTCCGCCCGGGACCAGGTGTAGAACGCCCCTTCCCCCGGGCCGCCGCCGTCGGACCTTTCGCTGTCGGCATCCTCCGCCGAATAGAAGCCGCCGGCCGGATCGGCCAGGTCGCGCAGGGCGTAGTCGAGCACGTCGCGGGCGAGCCAGCCCAGGCGCTCGTCGCCGGTCGCCTGCCAGGTTTCGAGCGCGTTGACCGCGATCTGCGCCTGGTCGTACAGCATCTTCTCGAAGTGCGGCACGAACCAGGCCTCGTCCACCGAGTAGCGGTGGAATCCGCCGCCGACCTGGTCGTGAATGCCGCCGCCCGCCATCTGCCGCAGCGTGATCGCGGCCATCCGAATCGCCTCGGCGCTCACATCGGCCTCGGGACCTTGCAGGGCGGCGCAGCGGATGAGGAACGATATGTTGCTCGCCCGGGGAAACTTGGGCGCGCCGGTGAAGCCGCCGTGCTCCGTATCGCAGCCCTGATACAAATAGTGAAAGCACTTTTCAAAGGCCGGCCCGGCCACGGTGATGAGCCGCTCGGTGAGCCCCGCAATGTCGTCCGCGGCCGAGGGGGCCGCCGGCACGGCCGCTTGCATCGCCGCGAGAAAGCGCTCGCCCTCGGCCACGAGCTTGGCCCGATCCCGGGCCCAGCCGTCGGCGATGGCCTGCAGCACGGTGACAAAGCCCGGCCGGCCGCCGCGGTCCTCGGGCGGCAGATACGTGCCGCCGTAAAACGGCTTGAGGTCGGGCGTCAGCCAGACGCTCATCGGCCAGCCGCCATGCCCGGTGGCCGCCTGCACGTAGCTCATGTAGACCCGGTCCACGTCGGGCCGCTCCTCGCGATCGACCTTGATCGGGATGAATCGGTTATTGAGCACCTCGGCGACCGCCGGGTTCTCAAAGGACTCATGGGCCATCACGTGACACCAGTGGCACGTCGAATAGCCGATGCTCAGGAAGATCGGTCGGTCCTCCGCGCGCGCCCGGGCGAAGGCCTCCGGCCCCCAGGGCAGCCAGGCGACCGGGTTATCCGCGTGCTGCAGCAGGTAAGGGGAGGTTTCCCGAGATAGGGCGTTGGGCATGGTGGAGGCGGATTTACCGCGGGCTCAGGTGCGGGCGTTGGGCGCTCAGGCGAAGGGACACGGCTTTGGCGATAGCACCTAGTGGCGGGGCTGCAAGGGGTCAACGTTAAGCCGGAAGAACGCGACCCCCGGGATCGGGCGGCGGCCACGTTCGCCCGCCGGCGCCTACTTTGAGCCATTGACCTCCGGCGGGCTTCTTTTTCAAGATGGCCCCTTCATGCTCACGCTGGCCGACGTTTCCAAGTCCTACGGGACCCGCACGCTCTTCGAGGAGGTCTCCCTCTTCATCAAGCGGCAGGACCGGTTGGGCCTGGTCGGGCCGAACGGGGCGGGCAAGACCACGCTGTTCAACCTGATCCTCGGCGAGGAGTCGCTGGACGAAGGCACGATCACCTGGGAAAAGGGCGCCGACTTCGGCTTCCTGCCGCAGGAAACCGCCGCGGCCGGCGATGAAACCGTGCTCGACCTGGCCACCGCGATCACTCCGGAATTCGCGGAGCTGCGCGACCAGATTCGGGCGATGGAGCAGGGCGGCTCATCCGCCTGCCTGGCGGACGAATTCGCGGCGCATGAACGGTTTGAGCACCTGGGCGGTTTCGGCGTCGAAACCAGGGCGAAAATCATCCTGTCCGGGCTCGGGTTTCGCGAGGGCGACTTTGCCCGGCCGGCCAAGACCTTTTCCGGCGGCTGGATCATGCGGGCGCATTTGGCCCGCCTGCTCGTGCGCGAGCCCACGCTCTTGCTCCTGGACGAGCCGACCAACCACCTCGACCTGGAGTCGCTCCTGTGGTTCCAGGACTACCTCACCCGCTACCCCGGCGGGCTGGTCGTCATCTCCCACGATCGGGCCTTCCTGAACGCGCTGTGCAACGGAATCCTGGAACTGCGCAACCAGACCCTTTACCGCTGGACCGGCAACTACGACGACTACCTGGTTCAGAAAGAAGCCCACCACCACCAGCAGATCGCGCTGCATAAGAACCAGCAACGCGAGATCGCCCACCTGCAGCGCTTCGTCGACCGGTTTGGCGCCAAGGCGTCGCTGGCCTCCCGGGCCAAGTCCAAGGAAAAGCAGATCGAGCGGCTCAAGGACGTCGCGATCGAAGCGCCGGAGGAGGATCTGCGCCGGATCCAATTCAAGTTTCCCCAGCCTCCGCGTTCGGGGTTGAAGGTGGTGACGCTCACCGCGGTGCAGCAGGCCTACGGCGAGCACGTCGTCTACCGGAACCTGGAATTTCAGGCCGAGCGCGGCCAGCGGGTGGTCCTGGTCGGTCCGAACGGCGCCGGCAAGTCGACCTTGCTCAAGATTCTCGCCGGAGTGGTGCCGATCCAGGCCGGCCAGCGCGAATTGGGCGGCAATGTGCAGGTGGGCTATTTCGCGCAGAACCGCTTGGACAATCTGGACCCCAAGCGCACCGTGCTCGAGGAGGCGCTCGACGTGCGCAACGTGAATCCGGATGTGACCGAACGGCTGGCGCGCACGATCCTGGGCGGCTTCCTCTTCCGCAAGGACGACGTGTTCAAGACGGTATCCGTGCTGTCCGGCGGCGAAAAATCCCGGTTGGCGCTGGCGAAGCTGCTCTTGGCCCCGCCCAACCTGCTGCTGATGGACGAACCGACGACGCACTTGGACATCCCGAGCTGCGACGCGCTGGTCAACGCGCTGCGCCAATATTCCGGGACGCTCATCTTCATCAGCCACGACGTCTACTTCATCCGCCAGGTGGCCCAGCTCGTCCTGCACGTGTCGGCGGGCCGGCTCACCGCGTATGCCGGCGACTACGACTATTATCTCGAAAAATCCCGGGCGGTCGACGCGCGGGCGGCCCTGACCTCGACGGGCGCGCCCGCGGCCGGGCCGCGGCCCAAAGGACTCAGCAATGAGTCGGCGGTGGCAAATCCGGGCAAGGCCGCCTCGCCCGCCGCGCCCGTCCGCTCGGGGCCCAAATCGAAGGAGCAGCGCCGGCTGGAGGCTGAGGCCCGCGCCGCCCGCTCGGCGCCGATGCGCGCGGCGCGGGCCCGCGTCGCCGAGCTCGAGCGGACCATCGCCGGGCTCGAAGAGCGCCAGGGCACGCTGACCGCGGCCCTCGAGGCGCCCGAAACCTATGTCGAACCCGGCAAGGCCCAGGCGCTCAACCGCGAATTGAGCGCGGTCGTCGACCGGCTCCAATCGGCCACTGTCGAGTGGGAAAAGGCCGCCCAGCAGGTAATCGCGCTCGAGGGTTAGCCCGCCGGTTCCGGCGAATCGGGCGCCTGCTCTCCGGGCGCAGTCGCCCTCGCCGGTCGCGGCGCCGACGGCCCAGTTCGGTCGACTCCGGCCGTTAGCCCGGAATCGGCGATCAAGAGGCCAGCGTCGCGCGCACGAGCGGCTGAACGGCCGGCGCGTCGGGACCGAGCACAAACGCCCGGACCAGTCGCTCGTCGGCCGCGCGCAGCGCGGCCTCGTCCGCGGCGTGGATCGTGCACAAGCGCCCGCCCTCGCCCACCCGCTCGCCGACTTTCGCCAGATGGCTGACCCCGACTGCGGGATCGACCTTGTCTCCGGCGCGGGACCGGCCGGCGCCAAGGCCCACCGCGGTCCAGGCAACCTCCCGGGCGTCGACCGACTGGACGAATCCGCCGGCCGCCGCGAGAACATCCACCTTGAGGCGGGCCTGCGGCAGACGGGCAGGCTCATCCACCATCGCCACGTCGCCTCCCTGGGAGGCCACGAGCTGCCGAAACGCCCGCAGCGCCGCGCCCGAGGCGACGGCCTCCGCAAGTTGATGCCGGGCGGCCGCGGCGTCCGGGGCGAGCCCGGCGAGGAGGAGCAGTTGCTCGCCCAACGCGTAGGTGACCTCCATCAGGTCGGCCGGCCCTTCGCCCCGCAGGCATTCGAGCGACTCGGCCACCTCGAGGGCGTTGCCCACGGTCCGGCCGAGCGGCTCGTCCATCGCGGTCAAAAGCGCCCGCACCGGCTTTCCCATGGCCCGGCCGATGGCGACCATGGCCTCGGCGAGTTCCCGGCCGCTCGCCAGGTCGGCCATGAAGGCGCCGCGGCCAAACTTGACATCGAGGACGAGCGCGTCGTTGCCCGCGGCAAACTTCTTGCCGAGGATGCTCGCACAAATCAGCGGGACGCATTCGATCGTCGCCGTAAGGCCGCGCAGCGCGTACAGGCGCTTGTCCGCCGGGGCCAGTTCCTCGGTCGGGCCGACGATGGCCCCGCCGATCCGCTCCACCTGGGCACGGAATTGGGCCAGCGACAGGTCGACCCGGAATCCGGCAATCGCCTCGAGCTTGTCGAGCGTGCCGCCCGTGTGCCCCAGGCCGCGGCCGCTGATCATCGGCACGGCGGCCCCGCAGGCGATCGCCATCGGCGTCAGATGCAGGGACACCTTGTCGCCCACCCCGCCGGTCGAATGCTTGTCCACCTTGGGCCGGCGGATCGAGCCCAGGTCGACGACGACGCCCGAGGCCATCACCGCCCGGGTCAACTCCGCGGTCTCGGCGGCCGACATGCCGCGCAGCGCGATGGCCATGAGCAAGGCGGCGAGCTGGTAATCGGCCCAGGATCCATCGGTCGCCCCGCGGACGAACGAGCGGATCTCGTCGGGGTCGAGGGCGTGGCCGTCGCGCTTGCGGGCGATGATCTGCTGGGGAAGGGCGCCGCCGCTCATGAGCCGGCCGTCAGGCCCCGATCGGGTGCCAGGTGGTCTTGAATTCCAGGAGGTCGCGGATCGCGTACAGGTTCTGCGCCGCCTCGGCGAACCAATCGGGTGGCTCCTCGGCCGGGACGAGCCGCGTCCGCTTCACGCTCTCCGCGGCGCCCAAGGCCAGCGCGCGGCGATCAGCCGCGTCGACCACCGCGCTCACGGCGCGCAGGTGCGCGTGGCTCGCAAAGGTCGGCACGAGTTCCCGGCGGAAACCGGTCAGCAGGTTGACCACGCCGGCCGGCAGGTCGCTCGTCGCCAGCATTTCGCCGAGCACGATCGCCGGATATGGGGCGATTTCCGAGGCGAGCGCCACCACGGTATTGCCGGACGTGATCGCCGGAGCGACGAGCGAGACGAGCCCGAGCAGCGCCGGCCGGTCCGGGGCGATGACGCCGACCACGCCCATCGGTTCGGTCACGGTGAAATTGAAGTGGGGCGAGGCCACCGGATTGACGCTGCCCAGCACCTGCTCGTATTTGTCCGCCCAGCCCGCGTAATAGATCAGCCGATCCACCGCGACCGCCACTTCGCGGCGGGCGGCGGCCGGCCGCCCGAGCGCCGCGGCCATCTCCGGAGCCCGGGCTTCGAGCATCTCGGCCAGCCGGTACAGGATCTGACCCCGGTTATAGGGGGTCCGGCGGGCCCAGCCCGGACCAGCCTTGGCCGCCGCTTCGACCGCGTTGCGCAGGTCCTTGCGCGTGCATTGCGGGATATTGGCGCGGAAGGCGCCCGCCGCATCGCGCAGCGGAAACGTCCGGCCGCTCTCGGAGCGAATGAACGCTCCGCCCACATAGACTTTGGGGGTTTTGGTGATCGGCAGACGCGGCATGGTCATGGTCGGGTTCAGGCCAATCGGGCGTACTCGAGCAGCCCCTGGCGGCCGCCTTCGCGACCGAAGCCCGATTCCTTGTAGCCGCCAAACGGCGAGGCTGGATCGAAGCGATTGTAGGTGTTGGCCCAGACCACGCCGGCCTTGAGCTCGGTCGCGAGCTTGAGGATGCGCGAGCCCTTGTCGGTCCAGACCCCGGCGCTCAGCCCGTAGGCCGTGTTGTTGGCCTTTTCGATCGCCTCGTCGACCGTGCGGAACGTGAGGATGCTCAGGACCGGCCCGAATATCTCCTCCCGGGCGATGCGGTGGCTGGGCGTCACTCCGCTGAACAGGGTCGGCGGAAAATAGTAACCGCGGGCCGGCAGCCGGCCGGGCGGCTGGTAGAGGCTCGCACCCTCGCGAACGCCCACCGCGACCCAGCGGCGGATTCGGGCGAGCTGCTCGGCCGAGTTGATCGCCCCGATGTCGGTGTTCTTGTCGAGGGGATCGCCCACCCGCAGGGTGCTCAGGCGCTGGCGCAGCTTGGCCTCGACCCGGCCGGCCACCGACTCCTGCACGAGCAGTCGCGAACCCGCGCAGCATACCTGGCCCTGGTTGAAGAAAATTCCATTGACGATCCCTTCGACCGCCTGGTCGAGCGGGGCGTCCTCGAAAACCAGGTTGGCGGCCTTCCCGCCCAATTCCAGAGTCAGCCGCCGGCCGGTGCCGGCGAGGGCGCGCAGGATGCCTTTGCCCACCTCGGTCGAGCCGGTGAACGCGATCTTGGCGGCACCCGGGTGCGCCACCACGGCCGCGCCGGTGTCGCCCGCCCCGGTGACGATGTTGACCACCCCGGGCGGCAGGCCGGCATCCTGAAAGATCTCCGCCAGCTTGAGCGCGGTGATCGAGGTGGTCTCGGCCGGCTTGATCACGACGCAATTGCCCATGGCCAGCGCGGGCGCGAGCTTCCAGGCGAGCATGAGCAGGGGAAAGTTCCAGGGAATCACCTGGCCCACGACCCCGAGCGGCAGAACCCGCCGACCCGGGGCGACGTACTCGAGCTTGTCCGCCCAGCCGGCGTGATAGAAAAAATGGGCGGCCGCCATCGGCACGTCGAAGTCGCGCGACTCCTTGATCGGCTTGCCCCCGTCCAGGGTTTCAGCCACCGCGAATTCCCGGGCGCGGTCCTGGAGGAGGCGCGCAATCCGGTAGAGGTACTTCGCCCGCTCCCGGCCCGGCAGTTTGCCCCAGACCGAGCGGAAAGCCCGCTGGGCCGCGCGATAGGCCGCGTCGACGTCGGCCGGGCCGGCCCGCGCAATCTCCGCCAACTTTTGCTCGTTGGCCGGATTGATCGAGTCGAAGGTGGCGCCCTCCCGCGGGGCGACGAACGCGCCGTCGAT
>CAZWMF010000136.1:0-8831 GCA_964634535.1 uncultured Opitutaceae bacterium
TGATGGGATCGATTTCGGTGACGATCACGCGGGCGCCGAAGCCGCGCAGCGAGTGGGCCGAGCCCTTGCCCACATCCCCGTATCCGCAGACGACGGCCACCTTGCCGGCAATCATGACATCCGTTGCGCGCTTGAGCCCGTCCGCCAGCGACTCCCGGCAGCCGTACAGGTTGTCGAACTTCGACTTGGTGACCGAGTCGTTGACGTTGATGGCCGGGACCAGGAGCTTGTGCTGCTCGTGCAGCTGGTAGAGCCGGTGGACGCCGGTCGTCGTCTCCTCGGAGACGCCGCGCCAGGATTTGGCGATTTCGTGGAAGATGAAGGGCTGCTCGGCCTTGATCCGCTTGAGCAGGTTCTTGACGACCTGCTCCTCGCGGGAGCTGGCCGGCTGGTCCACCCACGTGCTGCCGTCCTCCATCTCGACGCCCTAGTGCAGGAGCAGCGTGACGTCGCCGCCGTCGTCGACCACCAGTTGCGGGCCCTTCCCGCCGGGGTGCACGATCGCCTTCCAGGTACAGTCCCAGTACTCTTCCAGGCTCTCGCCCTTCCAGGCGAAGACCGGCACGCCCGCCTGGGCGATCGCCGCGGCCGCGTGGTCCTGGGTCGAGAAGATATTGCACGAGGCCCAGCGGATGTCCGCGCCGAGTACGCGCAGGGTCTCGATGAGCACCGCGGTCTGCACCGTCATGTGCAGTGAGCCCGTCACCCGCACGCCCTGGAGGGGCCGGCGGGGCCCG
Organism: uncultured Opitutaceae bacterium; assembly: GCA_964634535.1. Classification (GTDB taxonomy): domain Bacteria; phylum Verrucomicrobiota; class Verrucomicrobiia; order Opitutales; family Opitutaceae; genus Palsa-1447. The sequence continues at coordinate 738 of CAZWMF010000136.1, forward strand.
AACTTGGCCCGCACCGCCATGAGGCCGGGCATTTCATGCTCGGCGACGGTGATTTCCTTGCGCCCCCAGTCGGCCAGGGAGAGATCCTTGACCAGAAAGTCTTGGGTGGCGGCGGTCGATGCGAGGGTGGAAGGCATGGGCGGAGCGAGGTTCAGACGGCCGCTTTGAGGGCGGCGGCGCGGTTGGTGTTTTCCCAGGGCAGGCCGGTCTTGCCGAAATGCCCGTAATTGGTGGTTTGCCGGTAGATCGGGCGCAGGAGCCCGAGCTGGGTGACGATGTCGGCCGGCTTGAAGCTGAAGACCCGGTTGACGGCCTTGACGATGCGCTCGTCCGAAACGGTGCCCGTGCCGAAGGTGTTGACGAACACGCTCACCGGATCGGGATGGCCGATCGCGTAGGCGACCTGCAGCTCGGCCGCGCCGGCCAGGCCCGCCGCCACGATGTTCTTGGCGACCCACCGGCAGACGTAGGCCGCGGACCGGTCGACCTTGGACGGATCCTTGCCCGAAAAGGCCCCGCCGCCGTGGCGGCCCCAGCCACCGTAGGTGTCGCAAATGATCTTGCGGCCGGTCAGCCCCGCGTCGCCCTCGGGTCCGCCGACGACGAAGCGGCCGGTCGGATTGACGAGATAGGTCGTTTTCGGCGTGAGCAGGCGGGCCGGAATCACCTTGGGCACGATCTGCTCGACGACAAAGCGCTCGATCGCCGCGTGGCTCACGTCGGCCGTGTGCTGGGTGGAGACGACGATGCTCGTCACCGCAATCGGTTTGCCGTCCTCGTAGCGGATGGACACCTGGGTCTTGGCGTCGGGCCGCAGCCACGGCACCTTGCCGCTTTTGCGCACCCGGGTGAGTTCGCGGCCCAGCCGGTGAGCGAACATGATCGGGGTCGGCATGAGTTCGCGCGTCTCCGTGCAGGCGTAGCCGAACATCAGGCCCTGGTCGCCCGCGCCCTGCTCGGCCGTCTTCTTGCCCTTGACCTTGCGGGCGTCCACGCCCTGGGCGATGTCGGGCGACTGGCGGGTGAGGAGGTTCTCGACGAAAATCCGGTCGGCGTGAAAGGTTTCGTTCTCCGCCGTGTAGCCGATGCTGCGCACGGCCTCGCGCACGATCTGCTCGTAGTTGAGCTTGGCCCGCGTGGTGATTTCCCCGGCCAGCACGACCACGTTCGACTTGACCAGGGTTTCGCAGGCGACCCGGCTGCGCGGGTCCTGCGCCAGGCAGGCGTCGAGCACGCTGTCGGAAATGAGGTCGGCCACCTTGTCCGGGTGGCCCTCGCCGACGGACTCGGAGGAGAATACGAAGGAGTTGGGCATGACGGAGAAAGCCAATCCATCGGCCGTTTTGGCGCAAGCTTTAATATCAACGTATCTGTATTCGTTGATGTAAGATGTGTCGCCGCTTTTGCTTTGCCCCGCCGCCGACGTGTGCTGTCCTGTATCCGATGCCCTTGGATTCCTCGCTGGACGAGAGTGCGATCGAGATGCTGCGTTCCCTTGGCAGCCCGGAAGATCCGAATGACTTTCTGCGCGAAGTCATCGACATCTTCCTCGTGGATTCACCGCAGCGGCTCGATGAAATGGAAGCCGCGTTCCAGGCGGGCGACGCCCCGCATTTTCGCCGGGTTGCCCACAGCCTGAAGGGCAGCGCGGCCAACGCCGGGGCGGGCGCCTTGCGCGACATGGCGGCAAAATTGGAGGCCTGGGCCCGCGACCACGGCATCATGGGTCTCGAGCCGCCCATGCCCGAAATGCGCGCCGAGTTCGATCGCACCCGCGAGGCGCTGCTCAAGCTGGCGGCACCCGCCGGACCGGCCGCCTGAAGGGCGCTGCCGCCGCAGTTTTCCCTGGGCTCGAGCGCGGATCGAATCCAGGCAATGTCGCGTCGGCCGGCCGGGCCAGACTCCTTCGGTCTCCGGACAAGGCGGAAGCCCGACCCCGTCCCGGATCGGACTTCCGCCCGTACCATCCTTACTTCTTGGTGTCCGGGCTGTACGCCACTACGCTCGGCGTACCGATCGTAATCTTGGTGTGGAACGGTCGGCGGACCAAGCCATCGCTATTCCGGCCGAAGAAGCCGGAGGCGCGCTCGGCCATCGCCGCCAATTCCGCACCAAAATCGGTGCCCGGTTCGCGCACGCTGAACCGGGTCTCCCAAAGCAGTTTCCGCTCCTTCTGCTTCCACAGCTTCTGGAAATCATAGGCCATCAGGACGACGAAGTAGCGGTTCTCCTCCACTTCCGCGACGACGTCCTGGCGGAACGCGCGCAGGGCGCTCGGGGCAGAGGCCTCCGTTCCCGCCATTTCGGGCAGATAGCCGAGGAGCCGGGCATTCTGCGCGTCCTGGAGGTCCCGCTGCTGGTTGGCCGCGGCCGTGAGGGCAATCGAGGCGTTCCAGGCGTCGTCGTTGGCCAGCCGCTGCTCGCGGTATTCCATCGCGGCATCCTTGGCCCCGGGACTGTTCGGATCGTCCGCCTGGCCGCTCATCCACCCGTTTTGCGGCACCGGCACCGACCCGGTCGGGGCTGGGATGAGCTCCTCGGCCATCTGGTAGGCGGCCGACGAGCGGGTGCCATTCGTGCCCTGGGTCATGCCCCAGTAGACGACGATCAGCAGGTTGGCCTGCCGGGGATCGCGGGCGGGCTGATAGTTCTGGGTCGCCAGCGGATTCGCCACGGCCTCGGCGATCGAACGGAAACTCAGGCGGCTGAGCGCGGGGTCATTCATGCCGCCGCTTAGGCAAGCGCCCTCGCCCAAGGCGTAGCTCTCCGGCTTGAAGCTGCCGTCGGCCAAGGCCGTGCGGGCGTAGGCCGGACTCGCGCTGGAGTACACCGCGACCACGCCCAGGCCTGATTCGGCGCGGGCCTTAGACGGGAGTACAAGCGCGATGGTCGCGATCGCCGCCAGCGCGGCAAACGAAGGGGAAATCCGGTTTAGTGGGACGAACGGGAGGCATGGCTTCATGGTGGGTATGGGTTTACCGAGGGAATCGCGGTGCTCAGGGCTCGAGCGGTTTGTCGCACGCATAACGCCGGGCGCAGGGGAAACCCTTCAATCCATCTGCAGTCGGTCGCCGCCCGAGTAGGGTCCTTCAATCGGCGGGCCTGGTCGCCGGACAATTCCGTCGAGGGTTTACCCTCGGACCGGAAACCTTCAGTAGCCCCGGGCCGTGACGATAGGGCTCCTTAACGATGGCAATCCAAAGAACGAGCGGAGGCGACTCCGGGCGCAGTGTATGCACGACTCCAACGGCAAGTGGTTGGACCGCCCGTGGGTATCCAGGAAGGCCACGCCGTGGGTGAAGTAATGATCGTCGACGATCTGGCCGCCAATCGGGAGATTCTGCGCCTCCTGCTCGAGCACTTTGGCCATAGCGTACATGAGGCCGAATCGGAGGATCAGGCATTCGATTTGCTGGAACGGCAGATCACCCCGGATCTGGCGATACTCGACTTGAATCTGCGTCATGAATCCGGCGTCGGTCTGCTTCGCCGCCTGCGCTCGGACCCGATCTTTTCCCCTCTACCGGTGGTGTTTGCGAGCGCCTTGCCCAACCGCGACGCCATCGTGGAAGCCGCCGGGCTCAAGATCGTGGGCTTCTTGACCAAGCCGATCGACTCAGGTCGGCTTCAAACGGCCGTCGGCGCCGCGATCCACGAGGCGTGGATGCGGGTGCATTTCGACGATCCCACGGAAACCTGCTTTCAGCATAAGCTCGATCGGGGGGTCTACCTGAATACGGCCGGCCGTTTCTTCTCGGATTTGGCGACCCTGGTTGCCCAAGAATCTTCCGCCGACCCGGCGACGATTTCGGCGTTCGCGGACAAAGCGTCGGATCTCGGCCTGCGGATCTTTGTACCCGCGCTCCGGCGCTGGCGGGACGACCCCAGTTCGGCCGATGCCTCGAGCGTACTGCGGCGGTCCAAGGCCGTGGCGCGGCTGTTCACCGCTTTCGTGTCGAACGCCTAACCCCATCATGTGCGCTTCATTCCCCGTGATCGAAATCGACGAGATTCCGCCGCTGAGCCCGGGGGAGCATTCGCTGATCGAACAGCATAGCATTATCAACACGCTGGGCGTCCTGCGGGGCGAACTGCAGGTCCTGGGTCTGAAGCTCGCCAACGATGAGAAGCTTTTCGTACGCGGAATCACGGTCTGCGACGGCATGCTCGCGGCCCTATCAAATCGGGAGCTCGCCCTGGGTCAGGCGGCCCGGGTCGACGTCCACGAAACGATTGTGTTTTCCGAGCTGCGCAGCGTGCTCGCGGATCGGCCGGACCCGCGGACCGAGGCGCGCCGGGGTGATTTCGAGGCCAACCTGCGCTCGGTCTTCGCCATCCTGCGCTTGCGCGCCCGGGAAATCCTTGCGCGGGCGGCCGAACCGGATCACTGGGCGACGTTCGATCCGGTCCGCGTCCTCGCGGATTTGCGGTTCTTCTTCCGGGCGATCGAGACCAATAGCAATGGCCGGTTCCGCATCCGGTTCAACGCGGCCCAGCAGGAGTTCGCCGATTACTACATCGACCTGAAAATTGAGACGGCGGCGCATCTCAGTCTGGCGATGCCGCTCGCCTTTTGCGACGTCATGCGCGACCTGATCTCCAACGCCCGCAAATATACCTTGCCGGGCGGCCATATCGTCGCCGCGGTCTACGAAGACCACGATTACATGCAATTCGTGGTCACCGACACCGGCCGGGGCATTCCCGCGGGCGAGTTGGCCAAGGTCGTCCAATTCGGCGAGCGGGCGAGCAACGTGAAGGATGTGCGCACCTACGGCGGGGGCTTCGGCCTGACCAAGGCCTTTCTCCTCACCAAACAGTTCAACGGACGCTTCTGGATAGGTTCGGAACTCGGGGCGGGTACCCGAATCCGAATTCAGATCCCCTGTCCCAAGGATCCCACGACCGGCGTGCCGGCGCCCGTCCGGGCCGCCTGGAAGGATCCAGAAATCTGAGCCGCCGCGGCCCGGCCGTCGTGGGCACGGCGAAGAGGGCCGCCGGTCGATCCGTCCGGCCGACGCAGGTTTTCCCTCGGTTGGACCGATCGCGGCCCACCGATCGCAATAAATGCGCAAGATTAGCCAGCACGTGGCTAAGCTCCGCCCTTCAGTGCGCGAATCAAAATGCCGTTGATTCACCTGAACCTCGCAATCGCCCAGGCCATGAGACAATCCGAATCCCCGTCGCACCGGGACCCACGCGTCCCCGGTAGGATCGACAGACCCTCGCTTGAGCAACTCGGAAAAGCCGCCGAAGCGCGGGTCCGGGAGGATCAGTGCCGCCTCGAGGAAATCGGGTCGCGCCTCGGCACGCGCCATGAGCGCCCGAGCGACTTTGCCGACTCGATCAGCATTGCGCATGCGCTGCGCAGTCAAATGCAGATCGTCATGATGGCGCGCGCGTTCGGCGAATCGGCCCCCGCCGATTCTCCGGCCCACCTGGCGGCGGATCTCCGGCGGTCAGCCTAGCTCGGGGTGCGATCCGTCACCACCGGAGCCATTGGGGCGAACCGACGAGTTGGGAAGCACCGCCACCCTCGCCCATGACGAAAAGAGCGTCCAGTGTGATTTCGCAACTGAAGAACCGGCGAATTCGTTCCGATAGTATCAGGGTCGGCCCCACCCTGCGCATGAACAGCTCCACCTCGGCCGACTCGATCCAGCGACCCGCCGTCGGCGAGCTTCTGTCCGCCATGGCCGAGCACTCGCCGACCTTGGTCGTGATCTTTGGCTTTCCCGACCTGCGGACCGTATACATGAATCCGGCGGCCCGAAAGCAGCTCAATCCGGCCGATCAGTTGAACGAGGCCGAGCTGACCCTGTCCGACCTCGTGGGCGTGGAATTCACCGACCGGCTGACCACGGAAATCATGCCCCAGGCCCGCGTCTCGGGCCAGTGGTCCGGCCGACTCGAACTGAAAGACGCCTGGGGCGGCGAATTCGTCGCGGTCGGCGTCCTTTCGGCGATCCCCGGGGCGGCCGGCTCCGATTCCATGTTTCTTTGCCTGGAGGCCCGGCCGGATGCCCGCGCCACCGGGCAGGCTTGCGTCTCGGATCGGGATCTCCTGCACGAACTCCTCGAGACGATTCCCGACCACGTGTATTTCAAGGACCGGGAGAGCCGCTTCCTGCGGATCAGTCTGGCCATGGCCAAGCGCTTCGGCCTGAGCGACGCCAAGGACGCGATCGGCAAGACCGACTTCGACATATTCACGGCCGAACACGCCACGCCGGCATTCAACGCCGAACAGGAAATCATCCGCACGGGCACGCCCATCGTCGGACTCGAGGAGCGGGAGACCTGGGAAAATGGCGATATTTCGTGGGTCGTGACGACCAAGCTGCCCCTCCACGACGGCGACGGCAGCATCGTCGGAACTTTCGGCATTTCCCGCGACATCACCAAGATCAAGCGGGCGGAGGACGACCGCCGGAAGCTGGAAGCCAAGCTCCTGCTCGCCAACAAGCTCGAATCCATCGGGCGCCTGGCCGCCGGCGTGGCCCACGAAATCAACACGCCCTCGCAGTACATCATCACCAACGCGCACTTTTTGGAGCAGGCCTTCGCCAAGCTCGTGCCGGTGCTGGCCGCGGACCGCCAAGTGCGGGTGCTCGCCGGAACGCATCCGGATTGCATCGCAGCCGTCGAGGCGGCGCAGGCGGCCGAGAACGCGGCCGAACTCGACTACCTCCTGACCGAGGTGCCGCGCACCCTGACCGAAACGTTCGAGGGCCTGGACCGCGTGACCCGGATCGTCCACTCGCTCAAGGAACTCTCCCACCCGAAACCCGACAAGGCGCTGGCCGACCTGAACCGCGCGATCGAAACCGCGGTCATGGTCAGCCGCCACGAGTGGAAGTACGTGGCCGATCTGGTGACCGACTTCGAACTGGGTCTGCCCCTGGTGCCGTGCATCGTCGACCAGTTTAGCCAGGTCATGCTCAACCTGATCGTCAACGCGGCCCATGCCGTGGCCGATGCGCTCAAGGCCTCGGGCGCCGAGCGCGGGCGCATCACGGTGCGCACCCGGCTGGCCGGCCGCTGCGCCCTCGTCGAGGTGCAGGATACCGGCACGGGCATCGCGGAGGAAATCCGCGGGCGGATCTTCGAGCCGTTCTTTACGACGAAAGGCGTCGGCGAGGGCACGGGACAAGGCCTGGCAATCGTGCGGACGGCGATCGTGGCCAACCACGGGGGCACGGTCGACTTCGAGACGGAGGTCGGCGTCGGCACGACCTTCCGCATAAGGCTGCCGCTCGAGGCCGGGAGCGGAACCAGCTGATCGCGCCCTCGCCATGACCGCCGCCCCGGCCCCCAAGATCCTCTTCGTCGACGACGACCCCAATGTGCTCGCCTCATTCGAGCGGGGCTTGCGCGGCCGATTCACCTTCGAGACCGCGGTCGGTTCGGCCGCCGCCTTGGAATACCTCAAACACAAGGGTCCGTACGCGGTCATCGTGGCCGACATGCGGATGCCCGGAATGAGCGGCTTGGAACTCTTGGAACAGGTGCGCACGAGCCTGCCCGACACGGTTCGCCTGATGCTCACGGGCAACGCCGACCAGCAGACCGCGGTCGACGCGATCAATCGGGGCCAGGTGTTTTCGTTTCTCAACAAGCCCTGCGGGCCGGAGCAACTCACGGCGGCGCTCGACCGGGCGCTGCGCCAATACGACATCGTCCGCACCGAGCGCGACGTGCTCGAGAACACCCTGGCCGGCACCACGCGCTTGCTGGCCGAAGTCCTGGGCATGGTCGCCCCACCCGCCTTGGGCCGGGGGCAGCACCTGCGCGATTCCGTCGGCAAGCTCGCCCAGGACCTCAAGCTCGAGCCCCGCTGGGAGCTCGAACTGGCCGCCTTGCTGTCGCCGATCGGCTTCGCCTCGGTGCCGGCGGAAATCGTGCACAAGCTTCGGTCCGAATTGACGCCCTACGAGGAGGCGATCGCGCAGCGCGTTCCGCAGATCGGCCACGACCTCTTGCGCCACATCCCGCGGCTGGAGACCGTGGCCCAAATCGTCCTCTACCAGCAGAAATGCTTCGATGGCGGCGGTTACCCGACAACCTGCGCAAGGGCGCGGCGACCAACGCCGT
>CAZWMF010000137.1:0-8784 GCA_964634535.1 uncultured Opitutaceae bacterium
TGAGCCGGCGGCGCTCGTTCATGTCCTCGATCTTGCGGGAGATGCCGCAGCCGTCGCTATACGGCGTGAGGATGAGGTAGCGCCCGGGCAGGGACAGATTGGTGGTGGTGCGGGGCCCCTTGGAGCCGATCGGCCCCTTGGTCACCTGGATGACGATGTCGGTGCCCGGCGGGTACATGCCCGGGATGTCCTTGACCGTGACCTCGCCCTTGGGCTGCGCGTCGCGGCGCCGGTTGACCCGGACCACCTCGACCGAGGAATCCGCCGCGGCCGGGATCATGTCCCAGTAGTGCAGGAAAGCGTTCTTGGTGTAGCCGATGTCGACGAAGGCGGCCTTGAGTCCGGGATCGAGGTTCTTGATCCGGCCCTTGAAGATGCCGCCGACCATGCGGTTGTCGGATTCGCGCTCGATCTCGAACTTCTCCATGCGTCCTTCGACGAGGAGGGCGACCCGCTTTTCCAGCGGTTCGGAATTGATGATGAGCTCGCGGTAGGAGCCCTTTTCCTTGCGGAAGACGGACAGGATCTTCTGGAGAAGCGGTCGCTGTTGGGAACGCTGTTGGGCGCCCGCCTTTAATTCTTCCGGACCGACCCCTTCGATTTCCCGAGGGGGCGGGGGATTGGCCATTTCGGCGTCATAGGAGGCCGGAACATCTCCGGCGTCGGGTTGGGGGGATTGCGGCTGGTCGCTCATGGTATGTGCTGCCTGGGTTGGCCGCGGGGCGTCCCGGCGCAGGGGTTGCCGCGCAGGAAATTCCGGCAAAGCGGTCGATATCGCGAGGCGGGACTCCGCTCATGGGGAGTCCCTCCGGAAGCGATAGACGCTTTGGACCAGTCCTTGCAGGAAGCAGCAACTGAGCACAAAGGAGCCACCGTAGCTGATGAAGGGAAGCGGAATGCCCGTGACGGGAACAAGACCGATCGTCATCGCAATGTTCACGAAGACATGCGCGGTCAGCAGCACCGTGACGCCGATGGCGAGCAGGGTGCCCAGCCGGTCTCGGGCGAGACCGGCGATGCGGATGCCGTTGAACAAAACGAGGGCGAACAGCCCCAGTACGGTGCTGCTTCCCAAGAAACCTTTCTCCTCGGCGATGACCGAGAAAATGAAATCGCTGGGCGCGATGGAATGCGGCAGGTAGCCCAGGCGCGCCTGGGTGCCCTCGGTCCAGCCTTTACCGCTTAACCCGCCGGAGCCCACGGAGATGAGCGATTGGCGCTGGTTGTAGCCGATCCCCATGGGATCGATCTTGTTCGGATCGATGAAGGCGAGGATCCGGTTGCGCTGATAGTCGTGGAGCGGCACCCACGAATGGCGCTGATAGGCCCCGACGTCGTCGTGGAAGGACAGGCCGCGCGCTTCCATGAACCGGGCATAGCGCCAAGTGTCGACACCCACGATGGATACGGTCAGTAGGAATGCCCCCAGCGCTGCGGCGAAAAATCGACCGGAGAGCTTGGAGACATACAGCATGGAGAACACCATCGGGGGAAGGACAATGGCCGACTTCAAGTCGGGCTGAAGCAGAATCAATAACATGGGCACACCCACCGCAAGGGCCAATTTCCCCAGGACGCCCAGCGACTGTTGCACCGTCCCAATCTTGCTGCGGATCAGGATGCTGGCCGTCATGATGAGGACCGCCACGTTGGCGGTTTCGGACGGCTGGAAATTGAAGAAGCCGAGGTTTAGCCACCGGCGGGAGCCGTTGGTCCGGGTGGCCACGAAGAGCACGAGGATCAGGGGCACAATGCTCGCGGCGTAGCAGACATGCGCAAAATTGAGCCAATGGCGGTAGTCCATCTTGGCGACCGCCCAATAGATGACGGCGCCGATGAGCAGAAACACGGCCTGTTTCGCCCAGTAGCTGCGTTTGATCCAATCCAGGGTGCTCTCGTGCGGCGCCGACAGCGGCAGGGCCGAGTATTGGGCGCTATAGATGAAGGCGACCCCGATGACGCTCAGGAGCACGAGCGCGATGGGGTTCACCCAGTCCCAGCGCCCGTGGGCCTTGGTCCGGAAAAGGGCGAAGATATCCTGATGGACAACGGCTTTCACCAGGCCGTCCTGTAGCCGGTTTCGGCCGGGCTGGCAAGGGGTCCGCGGTGCGAACGGGGATTTGGATTGTTAACTTGAGCTTTGCGGGTGGTACGTCGTACGGTTGGCCCCACTTGACGCTAGGAAGCGCAGCCGACTTCGCTTTTATGACCCTGGCTGAAAGCGACGCCGTCGATTGGCCGCTTTCGGTTTCGCTGTTGTTCGGACTCGTGGCGGGCTTGGCGATCGGCGGGCTCGTGGTTTGGGTCCTGACCCGGAACCTGCGCAAGGTGGCCCGGGAACAGGCGGCCCAGATGATGGATGTGGCCCGACGGGAGGCGGCGGTGGCGGCCGAGGAGGTCAAGCAGCGGGCCGAAGCCGAAGTTCAGGAAAAGCGGGCGCAGTTGAACCGGGAGTTTGACCGCCGGGAGATCGAGTCGGATGTGCGGCTGCGGGAAATCCGCTCGCACGAGGAATCCTTGGCGCTGCTCGACTACCAATTGGAGCAGCGGCAGGAGCGGCTGAATCGCGAAGGAGCGGCGATCAAGCAGGCCCGGGATGCCATGCGGGCCTTGTCCAAGAGCGTGCGCAAGCGACTGGAGGGGGTGTCCCAGATGGACGCCGAGGAGGTCAAGAAGGAGCTGCGCGAGGAGGTCCTCCTGGAGTGCCAGGACGAATTGCGGCTGCTGCGCCGCGAAACCCTGGAAAAATCCGAGCAGGAGCTCCAGACCACGGCCCGGCGCATTCTGATCGCGGCGATGCAGCGGATCGCGACAAAGCCGAACAACGACTTGACCGCCACGTTGGTGCATCTGCCCAATGAGGAGATGAAGGGCCGGATCATCGGCCGGGAAGGCCGGAACATCAAGGCGTTTGAGGCGGCGACCGGGGTGACCTTGTTGATCGACGAGTCCCCGCAGCTCGTGCTGCTCTCTTCGTTCGATCCCGTCCGGCGGGAAATCGCCCGCACGGCGCTCGAGGCCCTGATCAAGGACGGGCGCATCCATCCGGCGAGCATCGAGGAGTTCGTCAAGCGGGCGCAGGACGAGGTCGACCTGATCGCCGTCCAGGCCGGTGAGGAAGCGGTGGAGAAGCTCAACATCAACGGATTGCATCCGGAGATCGTCCGGCTGCTCGGGAAGTTGAAGTACCGGTTTTCCTACAACCAGAACCTGCTCGACCATTCGGTGGAGACGGGCTTCCTCGCGTCGATCCTGGCGAGCGAGGCCGGGCTCGACCCGAACATCGCCAAGCGGGCGGGCCTCCTGCACGACATCGGCAAGGGCGTGGCCGCGGAATTGGAGGGCAGCCACGCGGCGGTCGGCGCTGACTTCATCAAGCGCTTTGGCGAAACGCCCATCGTCGTAAATGCCGTGGCCTCCCATCACGAAGAAGTGCGGCCCGAGACCATCTATTCGGGTCTCCTGATCCTGGCCGACACGATTTCCGCGACGCGGCCCGGCGCCCGGGCCGAGTCGATGACCGGGTACATTCAACGGCTCGGCCGGTTGGAGAAGCTCGCCCTGTCGATCGAAGGTGTGCAGCAGGCCTTCGCCATCCAGGCGGGCCGGGAAATCCGGGTGGTGGTTTCGCCCCAGCAGGTGACCGACGAGGGCGCCCGCGAGCTAGCGAAGGAGCTGCGGGGCCGCATCGAGGCCGAATTGCAGTACCCGAGCACCATCAAGGTGACGGTGATCCGGGAAAGCCGGTACACCGAGACCGCGACCTGATTTACCATGGCCGAACCCCGGATATTGGAGGTTTTCCCGAACCCCGCGCCCGAGCGCGACTACGTCATCGAGCACACGCACCACGAGTTCACGTCGGTGTGCCCGCTCACCGGCCATCCGGATTTTGCGGAAATCACCGTGCGCTACGTGGCCGACCGGCTCTGCATCGAGCTCAAGTCGCTCAAGTTGTACTTCCACGCCTACCGCAACGAGGGCATCTTCTTTGAGGCGGTGACGAACCGGATCTGCGATGATCTGGGCCGGGCCTTGGCGCCGCGTTCCCTGAGCGTGATATCGAGATGGCGGGGACGCGGGGGCGTCACCTCGGTGATCACCGCGGACTGGCGGACGGGTTGAGGGCGGCCAGGATCTGCGGATGCAGCGCCGGGTGCGCCGCCACCGTGGAGTCGGCCCGGACCGGATCGCCGCCGTACCAGTCGGTGATCACGCCGCCGGCGCCCCGGATGATGGGAATCAGTGCGGGGATATCCCACGGGTTCATGATCGGGTCGAGCATGACGTCGGCCCACCCGGTGGCCACGAGCAGGTAACCGTAGCAATCCCCCCAGGTGCGCGCGACCTGCGCGCGGCGGGCGAGCGCCTCGAAGGCGGCGCCGTCGCGGTAGCGGGCGGGATTGAACGGATCGCTCGTGAGCAGCGTGGCCTCCTCGATCCGGGAACACGGCCGGAGTCGGACGGCATGGCCGTCGAGCGTCGTGGCGGCGCCATCGCCGACCAGCAGTTGCCGGAGCACGGGCTGGTGGATCGCGCCCAGGAGGGGCCGGCCCTCGTGCAGGAGGGCGATCAGCGTGCCAAACAGGGGACAGGCGGCGGCGAAAGCCTTGGTGCCGTCGATCGGGTCGAGGACCCAGACGAATTCGGCGTCGGCGTTTTCCGAGCCGAACTCCTCGCCGATGATCCCGTGGGTGGGGAACTGCCGGGCGATCAGGCGGCGCATGAGCGCTTCGGCGCCGCGGTCGGCCGCCGTCACGGGGCTGTGGTCGGCCTTGAGCTCCACGGCGAGGCCCGGGGCGCCGAAATACGGTCGAATGAACTCGCCGCTCTGCGCGGCGAGTTCGAGAAGGAAGGAACGAAACGGGTCCAGGTTCACCGGGCAGCCAGCACACGGTGAATTCCGCGAGTTTCCAAGCTTGTTTACCGGCCGCCGGTCTGCCTGCGTAAAGCGCGTGTCCTGGACGGATCAAGCGATCCATTTCGTCGATTTCGAGGGAAGCCGGACGAGCGGCGTCCTCGAATTCGGCGTGGCGAGCGTGCGCGGCGGCCGGATCGACGCGGTGCGGACGCGGCTGTGCGCGGCCACCGGACCGGTGCCGGCCGGGGACACGGCGGTGCACGGGCTGACGGCGGGCCGGCTGGCGGCCGGGCCGCCTTTTGCCGCCGACTGGGAGACCTTTGCGGGCTTGCGCGAAACCGGACCGCTAGCCGCGCACTATGCCGGCACCGAGAATGGACTGCTCAAGGCCGTCTGGCCGTTTGCCCGGCCGTCGCCGGACTACGTCCGGGTGGGCGAGCGGACGGTCGAGTGGGGGCCGTGGATCGACACGGCCCGCCTCTATGCGCAGCGCGACGCCGTGCGGGGGTCCGGGGGGCTGGCCGCGATCGTGGCCGCGCAGGGCTTGCAGCCTGAATTGGACCAGTTGGCGGCCCGGCACTGCCCGGCGGACCGGCGGCGCTACCATGCGGCGTTGTATGACGCGCTGGCGGGCGCCCTGCTGCTCATCGCCTTGGCGCGCGATCCGGATTGGGCGCGGTTGAGCGTCGGCCGGCTCGTCGTCCTGAGCACGCTCGACCCCGAAAAACGGCGGAATCTCGTCCAGCCGGAATTATTCTGACGGCCGTCTTCACCGCGGTTGCGCGAACCGCTTGAGCAAATCCGGCAGCGCGCAGTCGGCCAGCGAGCGCAGGCGCAAATCGGCGTGGTCGAAATCGTGGTGCCGGGTCGCCGCGCCCGGCACGGCCACGACCCAAAGGCCGGCCCGCTTGGCGGCGAGGCTGCCGGTGTGCGAATCCTCGAACGCGATGGCCTCGCGCGAGGCCACGCCCAGGCGGTTGAGGACCAATCGGTAGAGATCGGGCTCGGGCTTGGGCGAGGGGGCGTCCTCCCGGCAGGCGACGACCGCGAAACGCTCGAGGAAGCCCAGGCGCTTCAGGTGGCTGTCGACGTGGAGATGCGTGGAATTGGAGGCCATCCCGAGTTGCAGCGAGGCCGCGCGGGCCGCGTCGAGCAGGGCGGTCACTCCGGGCAGGATGGGCAGGGTGCGGTCGATTTCCCGGTTGAGCTTGCGCCGCTCCTGTTCGAGCGCGGCCCGGTCGGCCCATTTGGCGAAGCCATGCCAGGGATCGAACGAGTAGTCGGCCTGCCCGACATTGCGCAGGAACAACTCGCGGTCGAAGGCCACGCCGTGCCGGGCATGGACAGTGGCGTAGGCCTCGATCAGGGCCGACTCCGTGTCCATGACCAACCCGTCGAAATCCCAGACCAGGGCCCGGATCATCGGCGTCAGGCGGGCGGGGCGGATTCTTCCTCGGTCTCGACGATGCGCGCGATGCTGAGCAGGCGGTCGCCCTCGGCCAGAGTCAGGAGCTTCACGCCCTTGGCGCCGCGGCCGGTTTCGCGGATTTCCTTCACGCGCGTGCGCACGCTCTGGCCCTTGGCGGTCAGCAGCATCACTTCGTCCTCGTCGCCGACGCGCAGCGCGCCGGCCACCGCCACCGAGCCGTCTTCCGGCAGGTCGATGGCGATCACGCCGGTGCCGCCGCGGCGGGTGAGCCGGTAATCGGCGAAGGGCGTGCGTTTGCCGATGCCGTCCTCGCGCGCGATCAGGAGGCGGGAGTTGGCGTCGCAGACTTCGATCGCCTGCACGAAGTCGCCGGCATATTTGAAGCGCATGCCGGTGACGCCGGCGGTGGCCCGGCCCATGGCCCGCAGGCCCTCGCGCCGCTCGCCGGCGTCGCCCTCGCCCTCGGTCGGGACGGTTTCCGGCGCGATCTCGTCGCCGCCGCTCGCCCCTTCCTGAAAGCGGACGGCCTGGCCCAGGTGGCTGACGAGCACCAACTCGTCGGAGCCGGTGGTCAGGACGCAGCCGACCAGGGCGTCGCCCTCGTTGAGGCGGATGGCGCGGATGCCGCCTTCGCGGGTGGCCCCTTCGTACTCGAGCAAGGCGGTCTTCTTGACCATGCCCAGGTGGGTCGCCATCGCGAGGAAGGCTGTGTCGGTGAACTCGTTCACGCACACCATGGCGGCGATTTGCTCGCCCTCGGAAAGGCGGAGCAGGCTCGACACCGATTTGCCCTTGGACGCCCGGGTGCCTTCGGGCACATCGTAGACTTTCTTCGCGTGGCACTGGCCGGTCGTCGTGCAGAAGAGAATGTAGTCGTGGGTGCTCGCGGTGAAGAGGTGCTCGACGAAGTCCTCCTCGTAGGTCTCGGTGCCGATGACGCCCTTGCCGCCGCGGCGCTGCGACCGGTAGTCGGATACGGGGGTGCGTTTGATGAAACCCAGATGGGAGACCGTGATCACGCAACCCTCGTTGGGAATCACGTCCTCCATGCGAAACTCCCCGGCCGCCGCGATGATCTCGGTGTGTCGCGGCGACGGGTACTTGGCCTTCATCTCCTGGAGCTCCTTGCGGATGAGCGCCATCAGCTTTTCCTGGGATTCGAGGATGCCCTTCAATTCCTCGATGAGCTTCATGAGCTCCATGTATTCGGCCTCGATCTTGCCGCGTTCGAGGCCGGTGAGCTGGTACAGGCGCAACTCGAGGATCGCGTCGGTCTGGCGGTCGGACAGCGGATACTTGGCCATCAGTTTCACCTTGGCCTCCTCGCGGTTGGCCGAGGCGCGGATGACGCGGACAAAATCGTCGAGATTATCGAGGGCGA
Organism: uncultured Opitutaceae bacterium; assembly: GCA_964634535.1. Taxonomy (GTDB): domain Bacteria; phylum Verrucomicrobiota; class Verrucomicrobiia; order Opitutales; family Opitutaceae; genus Palsa-1447. Next base: position 7,672 of record CAZWMF010000137.1, read on the forward strand.
TGATGTAGCCCTCGAGAATGTGCGCGCGCTCTTCGGCCTCGCGCAGGCGGAACTTCGTGCGCCGGGTGATGACGTCGCGGCGGTGCTCGATGTAGCAGTCGAGCAGCTCCTTGATGTTCATCTGCTTGGGCCGCTTGTGGTCGAGCGCGAGCAGGATGACGCCAAAGGACGATTCGAGCGCGGTCTTTTGGAACAGCTGGTTGATGACGACCTTGGCCTGCTCGCCGCGCTTGAGCTCGATGACGATCCGGGTGTTCTCGTCGGATTCGTCGCGCAGGTCGCGGATCCCGTCGATTTCCTTTTCCGAGACCAGTTCGGCGATGCGGGAAACCAGGGTCGACCGGTTCACGTTGTAGGGGATTTCCGTGACGACGATCTGCTCCTGGCCGCCCTTGAGTTCCTCGACGTGGGCCTTGCCCCGGGTGCGCACGATGCCGCGGCCGGTCCGCAGGTAGCTGAGGATGCCCTCGCGGCCGGAAATGACGCCGCCGGTGGGGAAATCCGGCCCCTGGACGATGGCGCACAATTCGTCGACCGTGGTCGCCGGCTTGTCGATGATCGCGCACGCCGCGTCGATGATCTCCCCGAGATTGTGGGGCGGGATGTTCGTGGCCATGCCGACCGCGATGCCGGTCGAGCCGTTCATCAGGAGGTTGGGCAGGGCCGCCGGCAGCACCGTGGGCTCGGTCGTCGACTCCTTGTAGTTGGCGACGAAGTCGACCGTATCCTCGGCGATATCCCGCAGCAGATCCTCCGCCAGTTCGTTCAGCCGGCACTCGGTGTACCGGTAGGCCGCCGGCGGATCGCCGTCGACCGAGCCGAAGTTGCCCTGGGGATCGATCAGCGGGTAGCGCATGACCCAGGTCTGGGCCATGCGCACCAAGGTGTCGTACACCGACGCGTCGCCGTGCGGATGATAGTTCTTCAGCACCTCGCCGACCACGCCGGCGCATTTGTCGAACGGCCGGTTGTGGACCAGGCCCTCCCGCAGCATGGCATAGAGGATGCGCCGCTGCACCGGCTTGAGGCCGTCCCGGGCGTCGGGCAGCGCGCGCGAAATGATGACCGACATCGAATAGTCGATGTAGGCCGTCTGCATGATGTCGGTGATGT
>CAZWMF010000138.1:0-8764 GCA_964634535.1 uncultured Opitutaceae bacterium
GACCAAGGCGGCGATGGCGCCGATCCGCCAGCACCCGAAAAGGCACAGCAGGTAGTCCATGCCATTGTGCGCGACGATCGTGACCCGATCGCCTTTGCGCACCCCCAGGCCCGCGAGGACGCCGGCGAAGCGCTCCATCCGTTCGACCGCCTCCGCGTAGGTGAGCGTCTGGGCCCGGTCGATCCAATGCAGGGCGACCCGGTCCGGCCGGCGCCGGGCGCCGTCAATGAGCAGCTGGTGGAGGAGCATGGCGGGAATCCGGAGCGGGTGCCTGACCCTCCCGGCAAAGTTCGGCGATCTGTTCGGCGTAGTTCTGGGCCAGCCGGTCGATCCAGATCCGCCCTTGCTCGACCGTGGCCGAGCGGGCATCGCCCATGACCCCCGTTCGCGAAATATCCCGGGTCGCCCAGGAGAAGGTGGCCGGCGCGGCTTCGGGACGGAGTTGGCCCGGATCGGCGATTCCCGCGGGATATTCGCAGACCGCTTCGGCCATGCTCACGAGCGGGGAAGCCACCGCCAGCATCCAGGCGGTTTCGACGAGGCCGGCATGAAAGCCGTAGGTCGACTCCTGGGCGGACAATCCGAGATCGATTCTCCGCTCGAGGAGTGTGGCCCGGAGGCCCAGGCTTTGCCGGATCTCGTCCAGCGTGTAGCCGATGACCGACCGATTGCCTCCGTGGGTATTGAGCACCGCCAGGTGGCGGAAGCCCCAGGCCCGCACCTGCCGCGCGATCGCGAGGAGGAGATGGCGCAGCGTCGTTTTGGAAATCATCAGCGTGCCGGGAAAGCCGGTATGCTCATTGCTCTTTCCGATGGTGATGGCCGGCGCGACATAGGCGGAGGCCCCGGGGGGGAGGCGGGCGAGAGCCTGGGTGAGCCAAATCTGGCCCATGAGCGCGTCGACCGCCACGGGCAGATGGGGCCCGTGCTGTTCGATGGCACCGGTCGCGACGAGGACGGGCGCCCACGTTTTGTCGGGCAGGGCGGCGATTTGCGTCCGCGTCATCGCCGGCAGATAGCGGTCGCGGTACGGGGGAAAATCCGGGATGGCGCTCACGGTATCGGGGCGGCGCCGATTCGGCCGCCACCGGCCAGGGCGGGCCGTTCGGTCATTTCCCGAAATAGGCCCACCAGCCGTTGGGCCGCGGAGGCGATGGTCGAGGCGCGTGTATCGGTTTCCCGGGGTTCGCGTCCAAGTCCGGCCCCCGACCCCTGTTCGGGGGTCCGTCCGGTGATGGCGGTGTACAGCGCCTGGATGGCCGGCCGACTGCGGCTGCGCGTCGGATGAAGGTCGAGATCCAATGCGCTCAAATTGACGCAGAACATCTGCAGCCCGCGTTCGATCCGCAGGTCCCGCGCGACGGCATCGCAGAGGGCTTCATTCCAGGGGCTGGAATTTAACAGCACGATTCGCTCGAATCCCGCGGCCTGGATGGAGCCGGCGATCTCCTCGATCAGGGTGGTGGCCACTTCCGGGTCGATCGCGAATGCGCATGCCGGGTCGGGCCCGACCACGAAGCGCACCGGGGGAATGACGAGAAGCGGCAGTTCGCCGCGGCGTCGCGCGGCCTCGCGAATGACGCTGCTCAGGATGACTTCCTCAAGATCCCAGGGATGCCCCAGTCCCCAATCGGCCAGGCCCACCAGCGGCACCACCACCAAGGTCCGGTCCGGCTGGGACCAGCGCGCAAATTCCGGCCAACGCCGCCACGGCCAGTACGTGCCTTCGTCGGCCAGACCAAGGAGCGCGGTGTCCATGCGGTTGATTTGGGCCCTGTGGAGCGTACCCCCGGATCATCCGAGGAGACTGTGACCCGCAGGAAAGCAAACAATGTGCCAAGCCCCCGAGCTCGATAGTCACCGCGATGGATTCAATGCAGGTGGTCCAGCGCCTCGAGGTCGGCCATATCGGCGCTGCGTTTTTCCGCCTCCGCCTCGTCGTATGCCCGCATCGCCCGTTTCTCGGGAGAGTTGCCCCGGTCCTCGGCCGTGCTGTAGCCGCTGAACAACGGAATTCGAAAGGCGTTGAGCGCGGCGTCGAACTCCGTGATGTAGCGCTTGACCGCGATCTCCCTCAAACCGGCCGGCGTATAAAGCTCCCGTTCAGTGAAGGGACGAAGGCGCGTTTCGTGGACGACGTATTTTGGCAGGCGCACAATGCCGTTTTTCGGCACGGCCGGATCGTTTGCGTCAAGGGCCGCCGCGGGGGTCCGCGGCGGGTCGGCGGGTATGGGCGTATAGGAGGGCATGGTCGCGGCCAGTTCCGCGGCAATCGCGGGCGAGACCAGGCGCGGCCGGTCGACTCGATTCGGCGGGTTCGGCGCGATCGGGGCCAAACGGACGAAGACGGGACAGCGTTGCCGATCCGTCGGGCGCGCATCCGGGTTCGGCTGCGCCGCCGCGGCGAGCGTGCCGAGGCCGAGGCTTGCGGCAAGGCAGAGGCGTGGCGAGGGGCAAGCCATACAGGCAAATGGGAGCGATGGGCGCCGACTTGGTTCCGCAATTCTTGTGTTTTCATCCCCGAGCGTCGGATGCCGAAGTGTCCGCAGGTCCGAGACCCCCTGCTCCGGCCGGGTCAGGTCCACGGCTGGCGGGGACGGGGTGGGCTTTGCCCGGTGGGCAAAGATGGCGCGGGTTTGCCGCGCTCAGCGCAGTCCAAATACCGCGAGGAGGAGCAGGGCCAGAACGACGGCGGCGACCCACCAATACCAGGCGATGCCATTCAGCGTTTTCGTCCGGGAAACGGGACGGTCTTCGTCGTCGGGCAGGTCGAGTCCGTCGTATATCGACGTTTCGCGCCAGCCGGTGCGTTCGTCGGCGCCGCAGCCCGGACAGGCTCTAGCATGGCGGGGGATGGGCGCCCCGCATTGGGCGCATTCGTCGGGCGGCTCGGGCGGCGGCATGGCGTCGGATTAGGAAGCGGGCGAGCGCGGGCGGCAAGTCCGTCCGGCGCGGATGGTCGACCCCCATGCCCCGCGTCCCGGCAACTGCGCCTATCCGGCGGTGAATTTTGACCCATCGTCAGCAAGGCGTTTAGGCGCGGTCCGGCGCACTGTTCCCAAGGATCAATAGCCGCCGCGCGTTTGGGTTCTTGCCTCGACGGTCCGCCCGGCTTACTGCCTATCCCGTCGGGCCACCGCGCGCCGAGGCGCGGTCTTTTCCCTTCGAGATTCCCTCCTGCGTGTATCGCCAACCCACGGATCCATCATGATCAAAGGACTTCGCACGGCATTGTATCCCGCGCCCGATTTGGAAAAGTCGAAGCGCTGGTTTGAAGCGGTGTTTCAACGCAAACCGTATTTTGACGAACCGTTTTACGTCGGCTTCGAGGTGGGCGGATTCGAGCTTGGGCTCGTTCCGGATGCCACGCCTGGCGAGACCGGGGTGAAGGCTCTGTGGGGCGTGGATGATCTCGCCCGGGAGGTGGCGCGGCTCAAAGGCCTTGGCGTGACGATCATCGGTGAAATTCAGGAAGTCGGGGAGGGGATCAAGGTGATCGATATCGTCGATCCGGCGGGGAACCGGGTCGGTCTCATCCAGAATCCCCAATTCAAGTTGGCCAAAGTTCAGTAACCGTCGGGGCCGAATGGCATCGGGACGCGATCGCCGTTTTTGCTGAGGGTGGCCAGCGCCGAACCGCAGGCGGGATGAGGCGACGGCTGGTGGGCGATAGCGCCCGGGCGCGCTGGGCGAAGGGCGGCGTCGCTTTGAGGATTGCGTCGCCCCGATGAATCGACTGACCATCGCGCCTGAATTCATTGCGCAATCGGGCTAAAGTCAGGCGTGGATTTGGTTCGCTGGCCGGGTTTTACCCGAGAGTGGCCCTGGTGGCCTTGAGCGCGGCGCTGCTGGCCGGGTGCGTGCGGGTTCCCCTCTACCAGCAGGTCCTCGTGTCGAAACCCAATATGGTTTTTGAGGACCACGGACCTTTTGCCCAGGGTTCGGCGCTGTACCAGCAGAATGAGCAGGCCACGAGCGCGGTGGGCGGGGCGCCTTCGGGAGGGTGCACGGCTTGTCGCTGAGTGCGGCTTTTCCAGAATGCAACCCATGATCGCCATCCGTTCCCATACGCACGCCGCGGGAGGCCGGGTCCTGGCGGGGGCGCTGCTCGGGCTTTTCCTCGGGGCGAACGTCCCCGCGGCGTCGGCGGGCCTCGCCGCGGGAACCCCCGACCTATTGGTCGAGGGCCTGACGTCATCGGATGTCAATGTGTGGAACGCCACGCTGGGAGACCGGTGGGACGCGGCGGGCGGCGAAGGCGGGGTGAGCGTGGGCTGGGCCGATCTGCTCGTCGACTACCGGCCCTCGCTCGTGGAACTGATCGGAACCGACGCGCGCCTGAACGATCGGCGGACGTCGCTCCAGGCCGATTGGCACAGCAAGGCCACGCCGCTGGCGCCGTTCCTGAGCCTGGGCGGGTATCACGGCTTCACGGATTTTCGGTCGATGTGGATCGACGAATACTATCGGCAGCTGTTTGCCGGTACGGTCGGCTATCACGAGGCCGATCCGCGCGGGCTCAATGTCGGAACGGGCGTGCGGTGGGACTATCTGCCCGGGACGGGCTTTCTGGAATTCAACGGGGGTTGGGCGAACGATTGGGTCGCGCCAGCCTACGACAAAATCATATTTGGCCCGCTTCTCGAGGGGCCGGTGTCGTTGGCCACTTGGCAGGGCGGCGTCGTGTGGGAGGCGGTGCTCGCACCTCGACTTCGGGGTCGGGTCGAGGTGGGCCTGAGCAAAACGACCGACCTCGCCCATCGGCTCAACGGGCGGGCATTGCTCAACTACGCCCTGGCGCAGTCGTGGGTGCTCCGGCTCGAGGCCTCGGGGGCGGCGGAGGCGGGTTTTCACGGCGGATCCTTGGGCACGACTCTCGAATACGACCGCAACGATCGCTGGTTCTATGGCGTTTCGGTTCGCTGGTATAGGGACAATGGCCAGGTCGCCGAACTGCCGGCGTCCACGGTCCAGGCCGGAGCGGCCCTGGGCGGTTCGGGCAGCGCCATATCGCTGGCGGAAGTGGACGACGGGGTTGCGCCGCCCTTGCGCACGCTGGAAGGCTTGGGGACCGTGCGCTGGCAAGGTGCGCGGATCGGCTGGCGCGTCTCCGCCGGGCCGTACCGGACGGCCTACACGTTCCCAGATAGCGCCGAGTCGCTCTTTGCCAATTTGTATCGCAATCGCACGTGGGCCATGGTGCAAACGGCCGGCACCCTGACCTGGTGAGCGCGGCCGGCCGGCCCCGAGTCATGAAGATCCACCCCATCCCCGCATTGTTATCCTGGGCGGCCGCGGCCGCCCTGTTTGGGCTGGGACGCGGCACCGCGTCCGCCCAGGTCCTGGCCGGTTCTCAGGCGAGCGACTTCACCATACCCAATCACGTGACCGGCAAACCGATTCAATTGAGCAGCTATGCCGGCCGGATCGTCGTCCTCGACCTGTTCGCCTATTGGTGCGGCCCCTGCCAAGCGTCCTCCCCGGACGTCGAAAAGAACATCGCCCAATACTACGCGAGCCAGGGCGGCAACGCCAATGGGGTTCCGGTCACGGTAATATCGGTCAGCACCGACACGAGCGATCCGGCCGAGACCGACGCCTTTATCGCCAACGCCGGTTTGACCTTGGTGGCCGACGACAGCGGCGCCGTGTGGCAGCAGTTCGGCCAGGGTTACATCCCCGATTTTGTCATCATCAACGGGGTGGCGAATTCGCCGACGGGGCCGCAGTGGCAGGTGCTCTACAATACCTACGGCTACGCCGGGGCGACGGCGCTGCGCCAGGTCATCGACTCGATCAAGGGGCCCCTGCCGGCCGTCCAGCAGCAGCCAGCCTCCTGTACCGTGACCGCCGGCTCCACGGCGGTCTTCGCGGTCACGGCGAGCGCCGCCCAGTCGTATCAGTGGTACCTCAACAACGTGCCGGTGCCCGGGGCAACCACGGCCCGGCTGGTCGTCTTCAATGCCTCGGCCGCCAATGCCGGCTCCTATACCGTGACCGCCACGAATACGCTTGGCTCAGTCACGAGCCAGGCGGCGACCCTGGCCGTCACTGGAACGACCGACCTCGGCCGGCTGATTAATTTGTCGGTCAACACGATCGCCGGACCGGCCAATATCGTCACGATCGGTTTCTTCACCGGCGGGGCCGGCACGAGCGGAACGCAGACGCTGCTGTTGCGCGGCATGGGACCGAGCCTGGCGCAATTCAACGTGGCCAACGTTTTGGCCGATCCCTCGATCGCCGTGTTCAGCGGCTCGACGGTCATTGCATCCGACGACAATTGGGGGACCAATCAGGCGGCGGTGAGCGCGGCGGATGCCGCGACCGGGGCGTTTTCCCCGATCGGTCCGACGAGTCTCGACGCCGCCTTGGTTGCAACGCTCGCGGCCGGCGGGTATACGATGCAGTTGTCTGGCAACGGAACGGTGGACGGACAGGCGCTGGCGGAGTGCTACGACGCGAATCCCGGCACTTATACGCCGACCATGCCGCGGCTCACGAATCTGTCGTGCCTGACGAATCTTGGCGCGGGCGTCACGCTCACCGCCGGTTTTGTGGTCGGCGGCAGTTCGTCGCGGACGGTTCTTGTCCGGGCAATCGGTCCGGCGTTGGCGGGGTTTAACGTGACCGGGCTGATGGCCGATCCGCAGGTGAAGCTCTTCGATCACAATACCGCCGTGGTCAGCGCCAACGCCGGTTGGGGCGGCGATCCGCAGATCGCCCAGGTGGCTGCGAACGTTGGCGCCTTTGCCCTGCCCAATACCGCCAGCGCCGATTCCGTCGTGCTCGCCACTCTGCCGCCCGGCACCTACACCGCTCAGGCCAACAGCGTCGCCGGAGGCGGCGGCAACGTCCTGCTGGAAATTTACGAGGTGCCGTGACGATAACCACCGGCAGGTGAAAGGGTAGTGGCGGGACGAAGCCGGGGAGCGGATCATTAGGAATCGTTCTGGTTCATGGCGCGCGGGCTTGAACGCTTTACGTTCTGAATGCCAAAGCCTAAGGCTGGGGCTTGCCCCGGCGCTTCGCGATGGACTCGCGCCTCGGCGCAGCACTTTGTCTACGACGATTGGTCTCCAGGCTTCCCCTCCCGTGCCGCGCGTTTGCCGCTTCACTGGCGGCCGGACCGTTCCTCGCGTGCCATCGAGACCGGCGACAGATAGCCGAAGCGGATGGCGGGTGTACGCACGCCTAGCGGCCTGGCTCTTTCTGGCGATCATCGGGCTCGGGACGACGCAGCCTCAATTGTGGGCCCAGGCCTCGGTCTTCAATGGGACCTATTCCGTCACCTATGGCACCGGGACCTTAACCGTTCCGGGCTACACGTTCACCTTTCCGTCGGGCGTTGCCGGCGAGGGACCGATCAGCGTGTCGGTCGCCGGGTCGACCTCCTCGGTCGCGGGAACGACGGCGAGCGGCGTCTTCGTGGTGGGCACCAACACGGTCACCTTGGCGGGCGGCACCACGGCTAACTTCACCTTCGGTTCGGATGGGACGCTCAATGTGACGATCACGATCCCATCGCCCGATCCGGAGTTGAGCGCGATCACCTTTACGGTCTCCGGGTCGATTCGGCAGAACATCGACGACACGGTGTCGGGGGGCGGAACCTGGTCGCTGCAATACACCGACAACGTCGCCTATGACGCGGCGGCGGGCGACACGTATGACCCCAGCGTGATCACGGTGACCGGGGGCGGGTCCTGGAGCGCCACGCGAACGTCCTCGGTCACGACCGGCGGCAGTTCTCTGGGCTATCCCGCGGTCAACACGGCCGGCGGGCCGATTTCCGGCGACGGCGCCGCCCTCGGCCCGTACGATCGGCGCAATCCCGGCGCCGACAGCGCGGGCGGGCCGGTCGACACGGCGAGCGGGGCCGAAAACTTCTCCCGCACCTTGATCGCCCTCGCCGGGCTGCGGCCGCTCGAATTCCCGGTCAACTACAACTCGGTGCAGGTCGCTCAAGCGGGCGACCTGGGGTATGGCTGGAGCCACGAGTTTCTGGCCAGCGCGACCCCCGGGGTAAATTCGACGGGCGGGGCGACGGTCGCGCTCGCCTGGTCGCAGAATCGGGCCAACACGTACACGCAGACCACGGGCTCGACCTATATTTCCACCGACGAGGCCGCGCAGTACGATGTCCTGACCGCGACCAACACGGGCTACGTGCTGACCAAGCCCGATCAGACCAAGTACACGTTTACGACCGCCTCGGGCGGATCGGTGGCATATCTGACGCAGATCGCCAATCGCACCGGCCAGGCGCTGACGATCAGCCGCAATGCGGCGGGCACGCAGCTGAACACGATTACCGAGCCGGTGTCCGGGGCCAGCTTGACCTTCACCTACACCAGCGGGGTCATCACGAAGATCGCCGATTCGGCCGGCCGGACGGTGGCGCTGAGTTACGACGGCACGGGAATGCTGAATGGGATCACCGACGTGAATGGCCACAAGACGAGTTATGCCTACGACGCCAATCACCGGCTGACCACGGTGACCGCGGCCGACGGCAGCGTCATCTTCACGAACACCTACGATGCGCAGGGGCGGGTGGCGACCCAGGCCGACGGGATCGCGGGTCATGCGGCGGCGACGTACAGCTACGACGAAGTGAGCCAGCCCGGCAATGTCGTCACCACGGTCACCGATCACCTCGGCGCCCAGACGGTCTATGTCCACGACGCCCAATACCACTTCCTCAGCGTGACCGACCCGTTGGGCGGGGAGACGACGTACGCCTATGACACCCGGGGCGACC
>CAZWMF010000139.1:0-8750 GCA_964634535.1 uncultured Opitutaceae bacterium
CATCAGGCCCATCAGCATGACGACGTTTGCCTGGGCATTGGCGATTTCCTCGGGCCGCCCGCCAAACTTCTCAAAGGTGCGCACGATCGACAAATCGATCTGTAGCTTGGCGTAGTATTCGGCGATGGCCCAGGGCAGGAAGCCCGGCCAGATCCGGGAATGATCCCGATTGAGCTCGGGATTGATCGGAGGAAAGCGATCGGCATGGGCCGCCCGCCCGGCCGCGAATTGCGCGACGAAGTCGTAGCGGAACGGGGTGAGCGTGTTAACGTCGATCCCGGCGTCGTCCAGTTGCTCCAGGTCGATCTGGTGATCGAGCCCGTTGAAATGCTGGAGCAGATCCACCCGGGTGTCCCGCCAGCGGTCGGGCTCGCCGGAAAGATAGGCGATCCGCTCGAGATTCTCGGGCGTCCGGGCCCACGCCGGGAAATCGGACGGCAGCGCGGCCAGCGCCAGCTGGGCCACGATCCGGTGCCCGGGGTAATTCCAAGCCGCCGCCGATGCGGCCGTCCAAGCGATCGCCGCCGCGGCGGCGAGGGCGCGGCCGACCCCCCACCCTCTTGATGAAAGCGTCATGGCGTTTGTTGAAAACCCTTCCAGTCAAAATTGCAGCGCGAAAAGTTCACGATCGGCGCGGGGCGGTCCAGCCGGCCGACGGCGGGGCGGGGTTCAGCGCGGCCAGTTGGGCCGCGTAGTCGCGCAAGCCCGCCGCCAACCCCTCGGCCACCTGCTGGCGAAAAGCCGGATCGGCCGCCCGGACCGCCTCGGCGTCGTTGGTTATGAAGACCGGTTCGACCAAAATGCCCGGACAATTCAGGTACCGCAGCACCGCCAGGTGCCGGATCCGCTCGCCCAGGTCCTCGGTGCGCAGGCTCCGGTGGAGCGACTGCGCAACCGCGTGGGCCAGCACATTGCTCCAGGGTATACCGTGGTCGCCGGGCTGGACCTCGGCGAGGTGGTCGTCCTGCCGCGTGCCCCACGAATCGGTGGACCGCTGGCCGACGGGCGCGTACATGAGCACCTCCGAACCCCGCGTGCGCGGGTCGTCGGCCGCATCGAAATGGATGCTGAGGAACAGGTCGGCCTGGCTGCGATTGGCCAGATCGGCCCGCATCGGCAAATCGCGCACCTTGTCGACCGACAACTGGGTGTCGCGGGTGCGGGTCAGAATGACGGTCCAGCCCTGGGCCTGGAGGAGGCGTTCGAGCCTTTCGGCCACATCCAAGGTCAGCCGCTTTTCCTGAAGACGGAAGCGCCGGTTTTCCGCGCCGGGATCGACGCCGCCGTGGCCCGGATCGATCACGATGACCCGCGGGGCGCGCACGAGCGGCCGGATGAGATCGGGCCGAAAGATCGGAAGAAGGCGCTTTTCAAAATCGACGCGGCTGACGAAGAACTGCCCGCCGCGCTCGAGCACGGCGTCACCCAGAAATATCCGCACCCCGTCGACGATGATTTCGCGGGCGTTGATCCGGCCCGGCGGCAGCAAAATGCCGCGGTGGGCGGGATTGGCGACCGTCATGGTGTGGCCGTTGCCCGACACCGCAAGCCGCAGGCCGAGCCGGCCGCACACGTCGATCATGCTCGCATAGTCGACGCCCCGGTACCGGGTCAGCGTCAGGGGGGCCGCTCGCCCGATCCCGACCGCCGCGGCGAACAGCGCGAGCGCTCTCCACCATCGCCATCCCCGGAGGGCCGCCGCAAACATTCCGTGGAACTCCCCGGCCGTCAGGCGCTGGCGGACGACGCCGTCGGCTCCTCGTCTTCGCCGGCCTCCGCCTCTTCTTCCGTCAACAGCTTGGGCTTGCGCTTGTTCACCGGCAAGGGGGTGAGCATCACGTGGATGTTGCGGCCGATCAGCTTGGCCTCCGCGTCCGGATGCCCCATGCCGGCCAGCTCCGCCACCGCGCGCTTGATCACCTCGAAGCCGATCTCGGTGTGGGCCATCTCCCGGCCGCGGAACTTGAGCCGCAACTTCACCTTGTTGCCGTGCGCGAGGAACTGCTCGGCGTGGCGCAGCTTTGTGAAAAAATCGTTCTGCTCGATGCGGGCTGTGAACTCGATCTCCTTGATCTTGCTGGCGGTCGTCTTCGCGTGGGAGTGTTTCTTCTGCTCCTCGTAGACGTACTTGCCGAAATCCATGATCCGGCACACCGGCGGGGTCGCGGTGGGCGCGACCTCGACCAAATCGTAGCCGACGTCGAGCGCGAGATTGATGGCCTTGTGGGTATCCATGATCCCCAGTTGCTTGCCTTCGGGGGAAATCACCCGGACCTGGGGCACCTTGATGCGGTGGTTGCGCCGGATGGCGGCAAAGGGGTCGAAGTTGCGACGGGCGTTTTGCCCGGGACGGCCGCCGCCGGGGGCGGAAGGAAAAGAATTAGCCATCAAATGGTATGAGTGCGACGGTGCAGGTGGGCAGGGGATTACGCCGCAATCCACGGCGATGACAATATCTAATTAAGTTCGCGGCCTCAGACGCTGAAGCTTTCGCCGCAGGAACAACTGGCCTTGGCGTTGGGGTTCGTGAACTTGAAGCCGCCGCCGATCATCCGGTCGGAATAGTCGACGATCGTTCCCTTCAGGTACAAGGCGGTCCGGGAATCGACGAGCACAACCGCTCCGCCCGTCCGCACCAGGATATCCCCCCGTTTGGGCCCGGGGGCGAACCGAAGCTTGTAGGAGAGGCCGTTGCAACCCCCGCCGGTGATGGCGATCCGGAGATAGTCGCCCTGCTGCTCCCGGGCGGCGAGCGCGCGAACCTTGACCCCGGCTGCCGCGGTCAAGGCGACCAATGCCTCGCTGCCCTCCCGGTATTCGACGGGGGGCGGGCTCACGGCAGGCGACTCCACAGGCATCATCCATCAGAGGATTATAACAACTGAGCCCATTGGCAACTCCGCGCGGCGTTCGAAGCGAGCGGTCACCCAAATGTATCATAGACCCGGGACAAATCCGGCTGGGCGGCGCGCGATGCCGTGCCGACGGCTCGGGATTGTCCGGGGTTCCGGCGGGTGCGATCGCCCCGCTCAGCCCTCAATTGACCGCTGGCCGCTGCGTTTTGCCTCCGCACGAGCGAGAAGCCGGGTCTGCCGCGCGATACCGGCCAGGCCAAATAGCCAAACAAAAACGACCGTAAATACTTACCGAACTATTTACGCTAAAGAGACCTCCGCACCACTAAGCCGGCGCGCCCACGCGACCGCGTTGGCAAAACTGCGGACGCCAGCCCGGCCGGTACCAGCCAGGGAATAGGCGGTGCCGTGATCCGGGCTCGTGCGAATAAACGGCAGACCGAGCGTGAGGTTTGCCGCCTCGTCAAAGTCGACGAGTTTCAAAGGGGCCAAGCCCTGATCGTGGTAAAGGGCGACCACCACATCAAATTCACCCCGGCCGTGGCGGGCAAACAAGGAATCGCCGGGCTGCGTGCGCGACAAACCGGGGTACGCCTCGCGCAGCCCGTCCAGGACCGGATCGATGTGGTCGATTTCCTCACGGCCCAGCAACCCGCCCTCGCCGGCGTGCGGGTTGAGTCCGCAGACCCCGATTCGCGGCGCCGCTATGCCATCGGCCCGAGCCAAAGCATGGGCGGCCGCCACCGTCCGGGCAAATCGTCGGGCATCGAGCTGGAGAGGAACCTCGCGAAGGGGGATATGCCAGGTCAGGAGGACGACCCGCATCCGGCCGCCGGCAAACGCCATCGTCGGCTCCCCGCCCCACTTTGCCGCAAAAAACTCGGTCTGACCCGGATACGTCCAGCCGATGGCCGCCAGTCCGGCCTTGCTCACCGGCCCCGTCACCGCGGCGGCGAAGCGGCCCAGGCGACAGCCTTCTGCGGCCTGCTCCAAGGCCGCCCAGGCCACCAGCGCGCCCTCCGCGTCCGGCCGGCCTGGCGTGGCCGCATAGCCTTCCAGGCCGATCGGGATTTTCTCGCCAGCGGACAGACCGTGCAGCCAAGTGTCGGGTCCCAGGACGGCAACCGCCTCGGCTTCCCGCGGGTGCTCCCGCAGCCAAGCGGCGATCACGTCGGGTCCGATTCCCGCCGGATCGCCGCAGGTGAAAACTAAGCGCCGGGCCCCGCTCATGGCGCCAGCGCTTACTTTTCGCCCTTCGCGCTGTCGACCGTCCGCCGCAACCGGCCAAAACCGCGTTCCCCGCCGCCAAAAAACTCGAGAAAGCGCCGGGCCTCCGGCACCGTGAAGGCGCCGCCGGCCAGCGCTGCGGCCGCCAACTGCACTATGTTTCCCGGCGCGAGATAGACGGCGCGAAAGGCGTCCTTGATTTGCTTGACCGAGTCGCGAGGCAGCCCGCTGCGGCGCAATCCGATCAAATTGAGGCCAACGACCTCGTCGCGCTCGGCGGCCAGCGCAAAAGGTGGCACGTCCAGCGTGATCCGGGACAAGCCGCCCACCATGGCCCGTTCGCCCACCCGGATGAACTGATGGAAGCTCGCCCCGCCCCCGAGGATCGCGTGGTCGCCCACGCTCACATGTCCGGCCAGGAGAACCGCGTTCGCCAGAATTGCGCGCTCGCCCACCGTGCAATCATGGGCGACATGGCAACAGGCCATCAGGAGGCAGTTCGCGCCCACCTTCGTAATGGAACCCTCGTCGGTGCCACGATTTATGGTGACACTCTCCCGGATCCGCGTGTCGGCGCCGACATGCACGTACGACGGTGCGCCGTTGAACTTCAAGTCCTGGGGATCGCCGCCGACGACGGCGAAGGGATGCACGACCACGCGGTCGCCCAGCACGGCCCAGCGCTTCACGATCGCGTAGGGATGAACCTCGCAATCCACGCCCAGCTCGGCGCCGGGTTCGACGATTGCGGTAGGATGAATGGATGTCGCCATGGCAGCGGATCGAAGGAATTAACCGAGCGGAGCTTTGGCAGCGGCCCGTTCGCGCGCGCCGCTTCGGCTGCGCCGATCGTCGGGCAGGAGATCGAGTTGGGTGCCGCGCAACAGATCGTAGTTCTTGAGGATGCGGATCACCTGGAGCGTATCGCTCTTCTTGTAGCTGCGGTTGGTTTCGACCTGGTCGATCAGATCGATCAGCATGGATCGGAACGAGACGATCGCATCCACGCCGCGGGCCTTGAGCAATTCGACGCTTTGGGATCGGTACGGCTCGCCCGTCGGCAGGGCGGGCAGCACGAGCACCTTGGTCACCTGACCTTCGATGGCCGCGCCCGGCGAAAACAGGCGCTTTACCTGCTTGAGGACGTTTTCCTCAAGGAAGCTGAAAATCTTGTCCGGGGCGCTGCGCAGCATGGCCGGCGTAAACACATCGGTATGCCACGGCTTCACCGCGACGAGCGCCCGCTGGATGAACGGCAATTCGGAGGCGAACAGGAAAAAATCCGGCGGCCGGCTTCCGGCCTGCCACGCGGGATTGTACACGAGCAAATCGATTTCCTCGTCGCTCGTCTTTTTGCGCGCTTGCACCTGGTACTTGCGGACCTGGCGCACGAAAAAACCGTTCTGCTCGAAGTATTCGCGGACTATGCCTTCGTCGATGGCTGACATGGGGCGGATTAAACGTGCAACCGGGATGGCAAAATCTAAAGAGAATTTATTCGGCCCCGACGGCGCGGAAACAGTCCGCGGCCGCCTCGGGATCAATTCCGCCGCGGGTTTCGGCCTGGCCGATGCGCGCGAGGACCACAAACCGGCGCTGGCCGGCCCGGGTCTTCTTGTCGACCGCCGTCGCTTCCGTCAACATTTTGACTGATAGCGGCTTGAATAATCGGATCGGCAGGCCGTTGGCTTGGACTGCCCTCCGGACCCGCGCGACGTCCGAGGCCGGAATCAGGCCGAGCCGCTGGGACAATTCGGCAGCCGCACAGAGTCCGATCGCCACCGCCTCGCCGTGCAGATATACCCCATAGGCCGCGACCCGCTCGATGGCGTGGGCATAGGTGTGCCCCAGATTGAGCAGGGCCCGCCCACCCTCCGCGGCGGTCTCGCGCTCGTCGGCCTGCACGATCGCGGCCTTGATCGAACAACAGCGCCGCACGATTCCGGGCAGCGCGGCCGCGGTGGCGTCGAGCCCCCCCGCCTCCAGCTCCTGAAAAAGCGCGGCATCGCCCAACAGTCCGTATTTGATCACTTCGGCCATGCCGGCTCCGAATTCGCGGGGCGGCAGGCTGCCCAACAACCCCGTCGCGACGTAAACGCCGCGCGGCTGGTGAAATGCGCCGGCCAGGTTCTTTCCGGCCGTCAAGTTGATGCCGGTCTTGCCCCCAACCGAACTGTCCACCATCGCGAGCAAGGTCGTCGGCACCTGATAGTAATCGACTCCGCGCAGGTAGCTGGCGGCCGCAAAGCCCGCCAGATCGCCCACCACGCCGCCCCCGACCGCGAAAACGACGCCGGTCCGGTCGAGTCCAACTCCCGTCAGAAAGTCCAGGATGCCGCCGAATTCGTTCAGGGATTTCGAGCGCTCGCCCGGCGCCACGACGTGGGTCGGGGATTCTCCGAACATCCGGCGCAGCGCCGGGCCCAGCGCCCGGGCCACGTTCGCATCGGTCACCACCGCGGTGCGCCGGCCCGCGGCGTTCAGATTGCGCACCTGCTCGGCGATTGTCTCGGCCAGTTCGGAGTCAAAGAGGATGGAATAACTGCGCTCTCCCAGGGAGACCGCCAGCGTTTCGGTCATCCGGGCAGGTTGGCGCTCGCCGGGTCGGAGCGCAAAGCAGAACGGCGGAGCTGCCGGCGGCGCCAGGCGCGGCGCACCGGGTACCGCACGGCGCCATGGTAGAAGAGCAGCAAACACAAAAGCCCGGTCAACGCGTACAGGGCCCCCTCCCAGGTCGTCGGGACCGCCGGCCGGAAGACCGCGGCGGTCGAACGAAGCACCTCGGGATCGAGATGGCGCAAGAATACGAACGGCCGGCCCAGGGACGAGGCCCCGCGCAACGCCGCCTCGTCGGCCCCGAGGACCGCGACGCGCGCTCCGGCTTCGTGAATCAGCGGGCCAAAACGGGCCATGGCCGGATCGGCATTGGCCGCGGCCGCCCGCGCCCATTGGTCGAGCGTCAGGCCCGACTGGGCCGCGGCCTCGCGGAAGTGTTCGAGCTGCCGGCGGGCCTCGTCCAAGTGCCCGCCCAGCCGCTGCAGGTATTGCTGCATGAACTCGGGCGCCTGCGAGAAGAGCACGGCGCCCGCCAAGCACACCACCCGATCCACGACGCCCTCCACCGCCGCGCCGAACGATCGAACCGGCCTGATCATGCCCATGATCCACTATCCGCCGCGTCCGGCCCGACTGCAAGTCGCCGGTCGCTCAGACGAGCGCTTGGCCGCTCTCGGCGTCGAAGAGGATAGCCGCCGCGAGGTCGAAGGCGATCGCCACGCTCGTCGCCGGCCGGTGCGAGGCGTCGGCGGACACGCGCGCGACCACGGGCGCACCGGCGATGCGGCCATGCAGAAACGCCTCGGCGCCCACCCACTCCACGATATCGACGTCGGCCCGCGTCCGGGCGTCCCCGGCCCCGATTCCGGCCGTGTCCCGGACGTGCTCGGGCCGGATGCCCAGGACGAGCGGCCGACCCGGCCGCGTCCGGGCCTGCTCGGTCAAAACCGGCGGCAGGGCCAAACAGAGCCGGCCTTCGCCGTCCCGGTCCGAATAAAAAACCCCCGTCCCGCCTTCATCGCGCACCACCCCGGGGAAGAAATTCATGGCGGGACTGCCGATAAAGCCGCCCACAAATCGGTTGCCCGGCCGCCGATACACCACCTGGGGCCGGTCGACCTGCAGGATGGCGCCGCCGTTCATCACGCAAATGCGGTCCCCCATGGTCATCGCCTCGACCTGGTCGTGCGTCACATAGATCACCGTCGCGTCCAATCGGGCGCGCAGCTTGAGCAGCTCGGCCCGCATCGCCACCCGCATCGTCGCGTCGAGATTGGAGAGGGGCTCGTCGAAGAGGAACACCTGCGGCTTGCGCACGATGGCCCGCCCCAGAGCGACCCGTTGGCGCTGCCCACCCGACAGGGCCTTGGGTTTGCGATCCAGGCATTCGGCCAGTCCCAGCAGTTCCGCCGCTTCCTGCACGCGTTTTTCAATGTCGGCTCGCGGCAATTTCCGCAGCTTTAGCCCGAAGGCGAGGTTCTCGCGCACCGACATGTGGGGATAGAGGGCGTAATTCTGAAACACCATCGCGATGTCCCGGTCCTTGGGCGGCACGTCGTTGACCACCCGGTCGCCGATGCGCACCGTGCCGGACGTGACCTCCTCCAGGCCGGCGATCATGCGCAGGGTGCTCGTCTTGCCGCAGCCCGACGGGCCCAGCAGGACCATGAATTCGCGGTCGAGCACCGTGAGGTTCACCCCCTTGACCGCCGGCACCGGCCGGCCGCTCTTGTCGGGATAGACCTTGACGAGGTTCTCCAAGACCACTTGCGCCATACCCGGCGGAGGATTTCACCTTTGCCGGTCGTGGCAAATGTTCTCTGAATCGGCCTCCACCCATGGCCCCGCCGCGCATCGTCATTCTCGATGGATACACGCTCAACCCGGGCGACCTTTCCTGGGAGCCCTTGGCCGCGCTGGGCGCGGTCACCGGCTTCGACCGGACGGCGCCCGCCGACATCGTGGCGCGGGCCCGGGGCGCCGACATCGTCCTGACCAACAAGACCCCCCTTTCCGCGGACACCCTCGCGCAGCTGGCCGGCCTGCGGTACATCGGCGTGCTTGCCACCGGATACAACGCCGTCGATGGCGCCGCGGCCCGCGCCCGGGGCA
>CAZWMF010000140.1:0-8685 GCA_964634535.1 uncultured Opitutaceae bacterium
AACGAGACGGGCCGGCCGCAAACCCTGGTTCGCCTTAAATCTGACGGGACGTTGGATTTTCATCATGTCCCCCACGGACCGGAGGTGGCATCCGCGACGGTGGCGGCGGTGGGTCCGGATGGGAGTTGCATTCTGATGGCTTCGTCTCCGGTCATGTCGGTCGCCCTTGCGGTTACGCGGAATCGGACTGCCGCGGACTCGGCCGAGACCTTTTCCTCTGGCGAAATCGAACGATTCTCAATCGACGGGATTCGAGATAAGGCGTTTGGTCGACCATCGATGGGCGATGGGGCGACCCTGAATGTTGTCCGAGTCGATTCAATCGGACGCGTCCTGCTCGCCGGTTTCAATATGAATCCCGTGCCGCCGTGGATCGGGATGGGTTCACCCTGGTTCGGTCTTCCCTCGGCCGCGATTGTCCGCTTGCTCCCAACCGGCCAGGTCGATCCGGCCTTTAATTTCGACCCAGCGAACCTGCCGCTGGCACAAATTACTTCGGTCACCGTCGGGCCAGGAGGCGCCGGATGGGCGCTGCTCGATTCGGCCGGTAATCTGGGCTTGATCGACGACAGTGGCAATGCCGTGTTGCCGTTACCTGGGAATCTCCTCTTTTCGGTGCCGGGGGCGCTGAGCCTCGCTAACGCCGGTGGCGGAGTTTATGTTTGCGGCAATTTTCCGAGCATCCTCGGAAGCGCGGTGCCGAGTATTGCGAAACTGCTGACCGACTTCTTTCCTGATCCCGATTGGCATGCCGAATTGGGCGCCGGTTCCAATGTCAATTCGATGCAGGCGCTGGCCGATGGACGATTGCTGGTCACGGGCAATCTGGTCGTGCCCAACTCGTCCGCTGCGGCATCCGTCGCCGTCCTGACTGCGACCGGTGCGGTAGATGAGAACGAGAATCTTTCAGCCGAAGAAACCATCGCTGATTCGGCGGGACGGCTTTACGTGTTCGCGGGGAGCGGAGTCGTGCAGCGCCTCGTCGCGGTGGATTGGCCCGAGCCGGTGTTCGGTGCCAGCGCCCCTACACTTATCTCGGGGGACTCCCTGCAATTGCAGGTCGTCCCGCCCGCCGACGCCACGGGAGATCCAACCTGGTTGTTCAATGGGAACGAGCTCGCGGGTGCGTCCGGAGCCTCATTCACGATTGCCTCCGCCAATCCAACCGAATCCGGCTGGTACACGGTGGAGGTGCCCACCGAGAATGGGCCGACCTTCGCGTCGATCTGGGTGACGGTGAATGCCTGGGGTGCCTGGATCGTCAACGCCTCGGGTCGATCCTATTTGGGCGGTCTGGATACCGCGCAAGTGACCGGATTTGTACTGGACGGGACCTCGACGGATCCGGTGCTGCTGCGGCTGATCGGAGGAGCCTTGGCGGAGTACGGCATCCCGGATCCGGCCTCGGTGTCCGACTGGCAGCTGTTTGGCGGGTCGGTCGGATTGGCTGGGCCGTTGGCGCCTTTCGCATTTCCCGCATATACCGGCGCAGAGACGGTGCCCGTGGCGGTGCTCGCGGCCGGTGCTTTTCCCGTCGGCGACGTTTCGGACAATCCGCAGATGCTCTTGAATCCCGCGGCGGACTCGGCTTACACGCTCTCTCGCGCAAGCTTCGTGCCGGGCGTCGGCTTGACCGAGGTGTACCTGCCTATGACTCCAAGCACCGCGACCGGCGGACGACGGATTACCAATTTCTCCTGCCGCAGCGTGGCGGGTTCGGGCGATCATGCCTTGGTCGTCGGCTTTTCGATCGCGGGCGACCGGCCGCTCACCCTTCTTATCCGCGGCCTGGGGCCGGCTTTGCGCTCTTTCGGAACCGGAAATGCCCTAAGTAATCCAACGTTGACGCTTTACCAGGGCTCCGCGGTGGTAGCGAGCAACACCGGCTGGGAGAACCAGAATGCGCCGGACCAAGTGGCGGCCGCGGCGGCGCGGGTCGGCGCTTTTCCCCTGGACCCCGGCGGGGATGACGCGGTCCTGGTGACGCTGCCGCCGGGCGTCTATACCGCCCAGGTGGTTTCACCCGGCGAGGACGGCCAGGCCATGATTGAACTCTACGACGCCAGCGAGTAAACCGTCAGCGCCGTGCCGCTCCTCGATGAATCCGCCTTGGCCGATGATCGCCGACGGGTGGCCCGTATGGCCGCCGGGGATCGCGGCGCCTTGCAGGAACTCTACCAAGCGCGGGTCCGGGACATCCATGGCGTGGTCGCCCGAATTCTCGGCGATCCCGAGGAGGTCCGCGAAGCGGTGCAGGATACGTTCATTCGGGCCTGGCGCCAGGCGGGCGAATACCGCGCGGAACGCGGCGAGGTGTTCGGCTGGCTCGTTCACATTGCGCGGAACGGATCGATCGATCGCCTCCGCCGCATCGGCCGGCGCCGCTCGGTCCTGGTGGGGTGGGCCGGAGCCCGCGACTCGGCCGACGGTTTGGACGCTGCGATATCCGATCCGGCGGACGATCGAAGGGAATGGCTCGATCACCACTTGGGCCAGCTTTCGGATGCCCAACGCCGCGCGCTCGAATTGGCCTTCTACGGTGGCTATACGCAGGAGGAAATCGCCCAACGCCTGCAAACTTCGGTGGGCAATGTTAAGAACCACTTAAGGCGTGGATTGCTGAAACTGCGACAAAAGGTCCTGCCATGAATGACGATTTTACCACCGAGGCTCTGGCCTACCTGCTCGACGACTTGGATGCCGATCGCCGAAGCGCATTCGAGGCTCGCCTGGCCCGCGATGCGGCGGCCGCGGCAAGTTTCAAGACCTGCGCGGATGCGTTGGCGGTCTTCGCGCTGGAGGGCGCGCCCGGCGAAGCCCTGACCCCCGAGCATCAGCAGGCCATGTTGGCGGCGGTGCTCGCGGCGACGCCGGTCCCCCGGCAAACTCCGGAGGTTTTCGTTCCCCGGGTCAGTCGCTGGCGCGCGGTCCTTTGGCCCGCGGCCGCTGTCCTGTTGTTGGGTTTGAACGTCGGGCAATGGGCTTGGAATCGTGGCCTGCCGCAGGGATGGGGCGCTCGTTGGCTGCACTCCGCCAGGCACGCAGACGGTGGTCCCGGTATGGGCGTGCGTGGTCTGCTCCAGCCCATTCCAATCGATCGACGAGCCAATGGTCTCGGCGACACGACGCTCCCGGTCGCGGCTCCGAACATTGCCGCGGAACTCGATCGCTTGGAGGCGTTGCGGCGGGAGTTTCAGACGCTGCAGACGAAAAAGGTGGCGCTGGCTCGGGAGTACCAGCAGATGATGAGTCAACTGGTGGCGGCCGGCGGAACCGCGGCCGGTTCGGGACGTTTGGTGGCCATGGAACTGGTCGACGCATCCAGCTACGCCCAGGGCAAGCGCAACGGTCTTTTGGATCTGGCCAAGAATATCCTAACGGCCCCGGGGGTTGTCGCTGTCGGACCGGCGAGCGCCAGTGCGTCGAACTCGGCCAGCACGGTGGAGTCTTCGGTCGTCGGAACGCCTGCGAATGCCGCGAACGCGCCGGTTTCCTCGGCCATCATGACGCTCTCGGCCGCGGACGCATCGCTGTCTGGACTGACGGGGTCGCCCGTGGTGGCGGGCAGTGGGGCCGCCGGGACGACGACCGGCTCGGGAAGCGCCGGGTCCTCTTCCTCCGAGACCCCGCCGGCGGCCGCGAATTCACCGTATGCCTGGTCGGTGTACGACGACACCGCCGGCCAGGGCTATTTGAATCTGTACGGTTTGCCGTCGGTTCCCTCGGGCAGCGTCCTCGAACTATGGGTTCAACCGACCGGAACGGATTCGTACGAAGCGGTCGGCCAGGTCCCGGAGCAGTTTTATGGTCAATCGGGCAGTCTTTACTATAAGCTGCCGACCGGCACCGCGACTCCCGCGCAGATTCTGATCACGGTCGAGCCGGCCAATGGAACGTCCGCGACGCCATCCGGCCCGGTCGTGCTGCGCGGACCCTGACCTGGAATTTCCCGGTGAAAGCCCCAATACCTGCCCAGAGGATTGCGGGATAACGACCTAGATGCTGGGGCGCGGCCCGGCGTCCGGCGGTCATCGGGCCGGGTGGCGCATATCCGCATTTGACTGACGGCGAAAGCGGCCGTTGTATGAGTGCAGGGACACCCCGACCCTTTTCATGGATACTTTGCCCGTTTCCGATGGCAAACTCACCCCGGACGCGCTGGCGGCTTCGCAGAGCGAGATTCCGCCGGTGGCGCATGTGCTGGCGAATCTGCTGCGCCTGCTCGGCGACCCCGACTCGGCGCTCGAGGACATCGCCGAACTGATCCGCCTCGATCCCGCGCTGGCCACCCGCGTCATCCAGGTCAGCAACAGCGCCTGGTTCGGGCGGACGGCGTCGTGCGAAACCATCGTCGAGGCGGTCAACCGGATCGGATTTCGCGAGGCTTACCACGTGGTCGCGGTGGTTGGGTCGACGGCCCTCGTCTCGCAGCCGGCTCGGTCGTACCAACGCGACGCGATGGCGATGTGGCACGAGGCCGTCGCCTGCGCCTTTGCCGCCGAACTCCTGGCCGAGCGGACCGGCGAGGACAGCGTCGTCTGTTATATGAGCGGTCTTGTGCACGGTATCGGTCGCCTGCCGATCGACCGGCACATCGCGGCGCAAGCCGGCGGGGTCAAGGTGTTGGTGGACGGCGGCTTTCCGCTCGACCAAAGCAGCGCCGAATTCGCCCTGCTCGGCTTCACCCAGGCCGACGTGACGGCCGCCATGTTGACGCGTTGGCAGTTTCCCGAGGCGGTCATCGAGGCCGTCCGGCGCCAATTCGAGCCGCTGGAGGCGCAAGAGCCGCACGACCGCACGGCCGCCGTGCTCTATGCGGCGCGCCTCCTGCGCACGGTGATTTGCCAAAAGAAGGAGCCGCCGGCGGCGGATAACGACGAGGCGATCTTTGGACTCCTGCACTATTCGCGCGACGACGTGCTCAGCTTCCTGCCCAAACTGCAGGAGCAGATGGCGCGCGCCAAGCGGATGACCAACGCGTAAGTCGGAGTGTCCCGCCTTCGCCTAGTGGCTACGGCGCGGCTAGCTCAGCCGGCGTGGCGGTGATTTTGAGCAGTTCGACGTTCCGCAATACCGACAGGACGATCGGCCGGCCGATTCGCTCGGCGGTGAGCGCCACGTGCAAGGCGTCCACCGACGGGGTGGACAAGCCGTCGATGGCGACGACGATGTCGCCCTGCTCCAAGCCGCCCGCGTCGCCCGGACCGCCGGGCTCGAGGCCGGAAACCAGCACGCCGGTGGAGATCGGCAGGCGATAATTCAGGACGAGCTTGCGCAGGAGCGAGACGGTTTGACCGGCGACGCCCAGCATGCCGCGGCGAATGCGACCGTCTTTGATCAACCATCCGGCCACCCAGCGCGCGGTGTTGCTGGCGATGGCGAAGCAAATGCCCTGGGCGGGTCGGATTATGGCCGTATTGACGCCGATCACGCGTCCGCTCGAGTCGAGCAAGGGTCCGCCTGAGTTGCCCGGATTGAGCGCGGCGTCGGTTTGCACCACGTTGTCGATCATGCGGCCGGAGGCCGAGCGCAGGGTGCGCCCCAGGCCGCTGACGATGCCCGCGGTCACCGTTTGCTGGAAACCCATCGGACTGCCGATCGCGATGGCGATCTGCCCCAGCCGAAGAGTGGCGCTGTCGAAGAATTCCAGGTGGCCCGGCGCGGCGGTGCCGACCCGCAGCACCGCCAGGTCGCTGTGCGGGTCCTCGCCGACGAGTTCGGCGGGCAGCTTGCGGCCATCGGCGAGAAACACGCGGTAGGCCCGGCCGCTGTGCACGACGTGACTGTTCGTCAGCAGGTAGCCGTCGGGCGAGATGAAGAATCCGGACCCGCTGCCTCCGACCGGTTCCTCGCCGGCCGCGCCGGTCCGCTCGGGCCCGCGCACCTCGATATGGACGACGGCGGGCTGGGCCCGCTCCACCGCGCCGGCCACCGACGCCGAATAAGCATCGAGCCGCGCCGCGTCGTCGGCGTTTGGTCCCGGGATCGATTCCACGGCCGGCCCGACCCCCACCGTCCCGGGTTCATGGGTGAGTTGTGCGACCATGGGACCACGATTCGCCGGACCGGAGTTTTTGCAAATCGGTCTCCGGGCCGGAATGGCGAACCGAGCGTTGAAAAGAATACGGCATTCGCGTCATCCTGCTGAATAATGACTTTGCGCGCTCGGGGCTACTGGGGCGGACCAGCCCGCATCCCTCACCAGTTTCGGCGAATCTGGTGCCGGTTCACGGGTGCAGACGCCCTCGAGCTTCCCGCGCTCTGCTTCCCGCACCGGGCGGGCGGTGTCGGCCGAATTCGCGCAGGGTTGGGGTTTCTCGCCCTGCTGGGAATAGGCTGGGCGCGGGCGGCGGCCCAAGGTGGGCCGCCGATGATCACGGACGATCCGGGCACGCCCGGCCCTGGGCGTTGGGAGATCAACCTGGGCTGGACCGATCAGCGCACGCCCGGATCGACGGAATACGGGCTGCCGCTGCTCGACGCGAATTACGGACTGGGGGAGCGGGTGGAACTCACCTATGAGGCGCCTTGGTCCATCGTCCGGGACGGGTCCGGCGACCACACTGGCCCGGGCGATTCCTTGATCGGAGCGAAGTGGCGCTTCTATGACGCCGGCGACGACGGGTGGCAGGCCTCCGTTTATCCCCAGCTCACGTTTCTCGATCCCGATTCGCACGCCGACCGTCGCGGACTGGCCGAACCAGACACGACCTGGCTCCTGCCCGTTGAGGTCGCCAAGGATCTTGGGCCGATCGAATTGAACGTCGACGGCGGGCGCAGCCTCGGTCCGCGGGCCAGCGACGGCGGATGGATCGCGGGGGTGGTACTGGGCCGAGAAGTGCGCAAGGGCTGGGAAGTCGATGGGGAAATCCATGTCAACGCGTCGGAAGGTTTCGGCCGTTCCGAGTGGATCGAAAACCTGGGCACGCGAATCAATCTGTCGGACCGGGTGATCCTGATGCTTGCGCTGGGCCGTGACTTTCGCAACCAGCTCGGCCCTCGGGTGTCCCTTCTAAGCTACCTGGGCTTCCAAATTCTTCATTAGAGTCGGCCCCCCCCCTTTCCCGGGGGCCGGCTGGGGCCCGGCTGCTCGGAGAAATCCCCGAGAAAACCCTTGCCATGGGCGGGCGGCTGGCTCTTAATCTTCGTCCCTCCCGCCAAAAAATCTCATGTCGAGCTACGCTCCGTGGGATTTTATCGCCCGGCCCTCAAGGCCGGGCGATTTTTTATGGCCGCAGCGGCCCCACGGGTGCGGGAAATGGCGCTTCACCTTTGTGCTTGCGGGGTGCCCCGGTGGTAGGCTTAGATGGTTTCTTTCCTCTCTTTCATAGTGCGCAGACGGTTCCGACCGCGAGGCGCTTTCAAGATCGCGGGGCGGGACCAAATCCCGAGTTTCGCGAGCCCATTTACTTTTCGTCAAAAACTTCTTGCCGCGGCTTCGCCGCAGCGTAGGATTTTTCCCTTTTCCTCAATTTCCAATCCTTTCGAATGCCAACCATCAGCCAACTCGTGCGCAAAGGCCGCCGCAAGGTCAGCGCCAAGTCAAAGTCTCCGGCTTTGACCGGCAACCCCTTCCGGCGCGGCGTGTGCGTGCAGGTGATGACCCGCACGCCGAAGAAGCCCAATTCGGCCATTCGCAAGGTGGCGAAGGTGCGGCTGACGAACGGCAACGAGGTGATTTCCTATATTCCGGACGAGGGCCACAATCTCCAGGAGCATTCGATCGTCCTGGTGCGCGGCGGCCGGGTGAAGGATCTGCCCGGCGTGCGCTATCATATTGTCCGCGGCACCTTGGACGCGACCGGCGTGGAGAAGCGCCGGCGCAGCCGATCCAAGTACGGAGTCAAACGCCCGAAGGAAAAGAAGTGATTTTGCAGCAAGGAACCTGATCCATGTCCCGTCGTCACCGAGCCGAAAAACGCGAATCTATCCCGGACATCCGCTACCGGAGTCCGCTGGTCGCCCACCTAGTCAGCGTGGTGATGAAGTGCGGCAAGAAGAACTTGGCCGAGCGCATCGTCTACGGTGCCTTCGAGAAGGTTTCGGAAAAGCTGGAGAAGGGCGACCCGGTCGACCTGCTCCTGGGCGCGCTCGAAAACGCGCGGCCCCGCCTGGAGGTCAAGAGCCGCCGCGTCGGTGGCGCCACCTATCAGGTGCCGGTGGAGATTTCCTTTGAACGCCAGGAGAGCCTGGCCCTGCGGTGGATCGTCGATGCCGCCGGCTCCCGCAAAGGGGTGCCGCTGCGCGACGCCCTCGCGACGGAGATCATCGATGCCTACAACAACACGGGCACGGTGGTGAAGAAGAAGGAAGACACGCACAAGATGGCGCAGGCCAATCGGGCCTTCGCGCACTTCCGCTGGTAAGGGCGAGGAATTCGACTATGTCCGCTGTGGCCTCACCCGATATTACTGTCGTTACCGACAAGGCGAAGATTTCGCCGGTCAACGCCCCGAACCGTCCGTTTCCCTTGGAATGGACGCGCAACATCGGGATCGCCGCGCACATCGACGCGGGCAAGACGACCACGACCGAGCGCATCCTTTTCTATTCGGGCGCGGTCCATAAGATGGGCGAAGTCCATGAGGGCACCACGGTGACCGACTGGATGGAGCAGGAGCGCGAGCGCGGGATCACGATCACCGCCGCCGCCATCTCCTGCGCCTGGAACGCCTCCTGCGGCCC
>CAZWMF010000141.1:0-8657 GCA_964634535.1 uncultured Opitutaceae bacterium
ACACGATTTACCCGCAATCCGGCGCGACCTTTCCGTCGACGATGCCGCGGCGCCGGCTCGATTTTGTGCTCGTGCCCGAGCAGTGCCGGGACGTGCAATGCCGGATCTTGCGAACATTTTTATCGGACCACCGGCCGGTGTTGGTCGAGTTTAGCTTCGATTGACGGCTGGCGCTTCCGCGTGATTTTTGGCTCCAATCCGACGGCAATTGCGGCACACTGACCGGCATGTCCCGCCTTGCGCAGGCCTTTGCCCAGGCAAAGGCCCAGAACCGAGCCGTTTTCATCGCCTACCTCTGTGCCGGCGATCCCGACTTCGCCACGTCCTTGGACGCCTGCCATGCCCTGGTCGGCGCCGGGGTGGACGTCCTGGAGTTGGGCGTTCCCTTTTCCGATCCGTTGGCGGATGGGTTGACCAACCAACTGGCGGCGCAGCGCGCGCTGGCGAGCGGCATGACGCCCGAGCGCACGCTCGAGTTGGTCCGGCGTCTGCGCACGGCCGGGGTGGCGGTGCCGATCGTGCTCTTCAGCTTTTTTTACCTTGTATTAGCAAATGGGGTGGACCGTTGCATCCGGGCGACTCAGGCGGCCGGCGTGGACGGTCTGCTCACGCTGGATTTGCCGCCGGAGGAGTCGGCGGAGCTGTCTGCCGCGGCCCGGCCGGCGGGGGTGGATACGGTGTGCCTGGTCGCGCCGACGACCCCGGAATCCCGGCTGCCCAAAATTGCGGCCGCGGCCAGCGGGTTTCTCTATTACGTCTCGCGGGAGGGGGTGACCGGCGTGCGCGACCAAGTCGCCTCGGGCATCGGCGAGGCGGTGGCGAAGATTCGCCGGCACAGTCCGCTGCCGGTGGCGGTGGGGTTCGGCATTTCCACCCGCCGGCATGTGGCCGACGTGGCGCAGGTGGCCGACGGCGTCGTCGTCGGCAGCGCGCTCGTCAACGTGGTGCGCGAGAACGCCGGCCAGCCGGCGCGCATCGCCCCGGCCTTGGCGGCGCTGGCGGCCGATCTGGTGGCGGGCGTGCGCCGCTGAGCCCCCATGCCTGGCGCCGGAGTCAGCGGGGCCGATCCGGTGCTCTACGTGCTCACGGGCTGCTCGGGCGTGGGCAAGACGGCGGCCGCATTGGCCTGGGCGGAACGCGCCGGCGCGGAAATCATTTCCTGCGATTCGCTCCTGTTTTACCGGGGGATGGACATCGGCACGGCCAAGCCGACGGCCCTGGAACGGGCCCGGGTGCCCCACCACCTGGTCGATATTCTCAACGTGGACGAGCCGATGGACGTCGTGCGGTATATTCGGCTGGCCCAGGAGGCGGTCCGGGCCGTCGCGGCCCGCGGCCGGCCGGCGCTGGTGGTGGGCGGCAGCGGCTTCTACCTCAAGGGTTTTTTTCGCGCGGTCGCGGACGCGGTCGAAGTGCCGGCGGCGATCCGCGCGGCGGTGGACGCCCGGCTCGCATCCGCGGGGCTGCCCGCCTTGGTCGGCGAACTTGAGCGCCTCAATCCCGGCGGCCTGGATGGCCTGGACACGTCCAATCCCCGGCGGGTGGTGCGCGCCCTCGAACGCTGTCTCGCTTCCGGGCGGACGCTGGCCGAGTTGGCCGAGGACTTCGCCCGGCAGCCGGCGCCCTTCGCCGGCTGGAACGTGAAACTCGCAGAATTGGGGCGATCGAAGGAGGATTTGGATGGCCGGATCGCGGTGCGAACGCGCGCGATGCTGGCGGCCGGTTTGGTCGACGAGGTGCGCCGGTTGGCGGCGGCGGGGTTGCGGCAGAACCCGAGCGCGGCCGGTGCCATTGGCTACCGGGAGTGCCTCGCCTATTTGTCCGGAGCGCTGGCCGCGGATCGCCTCGAGGAGGCGATCGCGCGCGCGACCCGCGCGCTCGTCAAAAAGCAGCGCACCTGGTTTCGCACCCAATTGCCGGCGCACGCCGTCGTCACCGGCGAACCGGCCGAACCGCCGCCGGGCTGGTTTTGACGGTCGCTTAGCCCGGATTTTTAATGAAAATCGGCCGAATCTCGCCCGAATCGCCCGGGCATAAAAGGCCTCGGGCTCGTTTCGATGGGCTGGAAGCCCACCTCAGTCGCCCTCGGTCTTTTCTGCTCGGCGCTGCGAGCGATCTTTGGCCGTTTTCATTAAACATCCGGGCTAGGCCTTCAGGTCGATCCGATACCGGGCGAGGGTCGTGCCCTCCAAAAAGTGGAGATTGGCCACGGCGGTGCGCAGATTCACCTCGGCCTGGACTTGGCTGACCCGGGCCGACTCGAGTTGGTACTGGGCCTGAAGCACGTCGTAGCTCGTGGCGAGGCCGGCGTCGAACTTGGCCTTTTGCAGCTCGTACTGCTTGGCGCTGAGGCGGGACGCCTCGGAGGCGGAAGTCGCCGCCTCCTGATTGGAGCGCACCGCGCGCACGGCGGAGCGCAGCTGCACCATCAGATTTTGGTCGGTCTGCTCGAGCGTCGCCTCCTCCGATCGGACGTTGTCCTCGGCCTGCCGATATTGCGCGCGGCTTTGGCGCAGGCCCCACGGCATGCTGAAGGCCAGCCCCGCCTGCCAGGTGTAGCCGGTGCCGTTCCAGGTTTGGTCGATCGCCGGAGAAAATGCCCCCTGGGTGGTGAGGCGGCCGGCGCCGCCGGTCAGGTTGAGTTGCGGCAACGCCGAGCGCTTGGCGCGCAACGCCTCGAGCTTGTATTCCTCGATCGTGGCCTGGACCTGGGCCAGGCTGGGTCCGTTGTCGCGGGCCAGCTTGTACGATACGTCGAAGGATACGGCCGTATCCGGCGCGGGCGGTATCACGATCGTGCCGACGGTGCGCTGAAATTCGCGCTCACCCATCGCCTGCAGGAGCGTGTCCTCGGCATTCTCCATGTCTTGGCGGTACAGAATCACCCCGCTGCGCGCGTTGGCCACGCCGGCCTCGGCCTGGACCACGTCCAGGTCGGTCAGGACGCCGGTTTCGCGCTTGATGCGGTTTTCATCGAGCAGTTGTTCGCTGAGTTTCAGGTTGTCCCGGGCGACCTCGTACTGCCGGCGGTTGAATGCCAAATTATAGTAGGCGGTCTCCAGATTGAATATCGTCGTCAGCACCGAGCTCTTGAAGCCCAGCCCCGCCACCCGCTCGGCTTGGCGCGCGGAGTCGATCGCCGCGCGCATATAGTCGGTGCCCGCGCCCTGCAGGAGCGGCTGGGATACGGTCAGGGAAACCGTGCCGGTGTAGGCCGGATTGAGAAAGCTGCTGGCCGGCGTGCTGAGGAAGCGGTCCATCTGGTACCCGGCGGTGACCTGGCCGCCGGTGGGCAGGTTTTCGGTAGCCGAGAGGCTCGACGCTTGGTTGCTCGTATAGGGGTTGACCGCGACGGCGGTGATGCCCGCCGAGCCGTTGGCCTCGACTTCCGGCACGCTTTGCGAACTGCGCTCGACCTGCGCCTGCCATTGGACGCCCAGGACCGGGTCGTAGACCGATTGGGCGATCACGACCTGCGCCTTGGCCTGATCGGTCGAGAAGGAGGCGATGCGCACCGAGAAATTCTTGGCGAGCGCCTCGGCCACGCATTCGTCCAGCGTAAGCCGTACGCCGACCAGGGGATGGTCGGGCGCCGTCATTTCCGTCGGCAGCGCAGCCGGCGCCTCCGGCGCTCCGGCCGAGTCCTCGCCCAGCACCGGAAAGGATACGACGAGGTTCAGGGCACAAACAAGCAGGGGCAGCGAGCGCATGACTGGAGATAGGCGTGTAAGAAGATACACGCCGAAAGGCGAAAGGTTTCTAAAATCGCTGGTCTACTGCACCGCGGCCTTCGCCCGGGCCATCTCGCGCTGGACCACCTCATGCAGGTAGTCCCCGGCGCTGACCTGGGCGAAATAGGCGGCGATCTGCTGGCGAATCTGCGCGTAATGGGGGTTGCGCTCGGAGAGGTCGGGCGTCCGCGCGCCGGCGGCGTAGACGATGCAGCCGTTATCCGAAGCAACGGCCATGTCCGAGAATTCGCCCGGCTTGAGGTGCAGGAGCGTCGCCGGCACGGTCTCGTCGAGATCCTTGGGCCGGTCGCGGAGCGTGAAGGCGGTCCAGTTTCGGGGGGTGATCTTGACGCCGGCGGCGGCGGCCGCGATCGCGACCGCTTGGTCAAAACTCTTGCCGCCCTTGACCTCGGCAGCCAGGCGGGTCTTGAGGGCGCGTCCGAGTTCGGCGAAGAGGCGGGCCTTTTCACTCGCGAGGTAATCGGCTTTGACCTTGTCGCGGACCTCGGCGAACAGCGGTTGGCGGGCGGGCAGGTCGGCCTTCCAAATCAGGACCGCGGCGCCGATCGGCGTGGGCAGGGCGTCGGAAAAGTAGCGGTCGGGCGACAGGTGAAAGGCCGCATCCGCGATATCGGGCGAGCCGCCGAGTTCGGGCGGCGGGGCATTTTCGGCGAAGGGCGCCAGGGGCTGTTCGCGCAGGTGGCGCGAGGCCAGATACGCATCCAAGGCCGGCCCGTAGGCGATCTTGTTTTCGTAGAGCGCAACGGCAAAGTCCGAGGCATCCTTGAGCGCCGCAGTCTTGGCCCGGTCCATCTTGAGCGCGCCCTCGACCTGGGTCTTGACCGCGGCAAAGTCGGCGTTCGGGTCCGGCTTAACGGGCTTCGCCGCCGATTTCGGTTTGGTGAAGCGCGAGGGATCCTGGTCGTAAAAGGCGCGAACCTCGGCGTCGGAAACCTTGACCTGGAGGAAATAGCTAAAGGCATTGAAATCGACATAGCTGGCCGAGACCTCCGGCGGAATCTGATAGCGCGCGGCGTTGGTCTGAAAATACCGGACGAGCGCGGCCTCCGGGGTGGCAATTTCCGGATGGTAGCTCGCATAGTCCACCGTGGCGGTCGAAACCGACCAGGTGGTGTCGTAGCGCGCGAGTTCCGTCTTCACATCCGACGGCAGCACGTAGCCGGGACCGGTCAGCAGCGTGATGAATCCCATGATGCGCGTGTCGTCGGTCACGACGCGCGCGATGTCGGCGTCGCCCCGGCCGGAGCTGGCCAGGTTGGCTTGGAAGGTCGCATATTTCTGGGGATCGAACTGGCCGTTCGGGCCGGCGAAGAACGCCAGATGCTCGATGAAGTCCTTGACCTCGGGCGAATCCGGCGCCGGGGTGGGCAGATGGAGGTCGTCGGCCATTTTCAGGGCGGCGACCCGCTGCAGCCCATAATCCTTGGCGCGTTCGTCGTCGCGATTGGCGTAGCCGCCGCGCAGCTCGATGCTCAGCTGAGCGTCGTTGATGATCTGGTTCATCTCCGCCTGCGAGGCCAGGTTGCGGCCAAAGAAGCTCTCCTGGGCGATGGTGCGCCCGCCGCGGGCGGCATTCGAGCCGGGGCTGAGGGCGATGACGAACGAGACGACGGTGACCACCAGCAGGACCCCAAAGACGGCTTTGAAGTGATGCTGGAAGGAGCGTTGGATCCAGGAAATCATGGGCGTAAAACGACCACGCTAGTTCGTCGCCTACATCCGCGTCAAGGTCCGTAGTCCCAGCAGGCCCAAACCGGTTTCCATCACGAGTACCGTGCGTCGGCAAAGAGCAAGCCGGCGGGAGCGTATGGCGGGGTCGTCATCGAGCACGCGGTCGGTGGTGAAGAAGCTGCTGAAATCTCCCGCCAACTCGTAGAGATACAGGGCGAGGTAATGGGGTCGCAAAGAATCCGCGGCCAAACGAACAGCATCGGCGAAACGAACTAGTTTTCGAGCGAGCATGATCTCGCCCGGGGTTTGCGGTGGGGTCGGCAGGGGCTGCCCTTGGTCAGCGTCCATGCTCTTTCGGTTTATCGAGTGGATCCGTGCGACCGCGTACAACAGGTACGCCGCCGTATTGCCGTCCAGGGAGATCATCTTGTCCCACGAAAACAGGTAGTCGCTTGAGCGGTTCTGGGACAGATCGGCATACTGCACCGAATCCACGCCGACGATCTCGGCGATCGACCGGCGATCGGCTTCCGGCATATCGGGGGTCTTCTCGGTGACCAACGTGAACGCGCGTTGTTCGGCCTCGGCGAGGAGGTCCTTGAGGCGCACATTCTCGCCGGAACGGGTCTTGAGCGGCCTGCCGTTTTCGCCCAGGACCGTGCCGAAATCGACATGCTCCAACCGGGGCAGGCGGCGGTCGGTTTTCGCAAACCATTTTTGTACCGTTAGAAACAACTGTTCAAAGTGATCGCTTTGACGCTTGTCGACGACGTAAAGAATCGCGTCCGCCTTGAAGTGCTCCACGCGGTAAAGAATCGTCGCCAGGTCGGTCGTGGCATAATTGGCCGCCCCGTCCGATTTGCGGATGATGAACGGTTGGGCCTTGAATCGAGGGTGCTCGGCGTGAAAAACCACCTGAGCCCCCTGGCTCTCTTCGGCGATCCCGGCTTCCCGCAGCTCGCGATAGACCGGCTCCAGCTTATCGTTGTAGAAGCTTTCGCCCAGGTGATGGTCGAACCGGATTCCCAATTGGTCGTAAATGTCTTGGAAGGCGCGCAGGCTAATCTCCGAAAAGCGGCGCCAAAGCGCCAGGTTTTCCGCATCGCCTTGCTGGAGTTTGGCGAGTTCCTGGCGGGCCTCATCGAGTTCGGCCGACCCGTCCGGCGCGGCATCGTTGCCCCTCTTATAGAGCCGTTCCAATTCGACGAGCGGATCCGCCGCCAGAGCCTCGGGATCGGCCCAGCGCTTATATGCGTAAATCAACTTGCCAAACTGGGTTCCCCAATCACCTAAGTGATTGTCTTTTATTACATTGGCTCCTGTGAATGCCAGCAGGCGCGAGATGGACTCGCCGATCACGGCCGAACGGAGATGCCCGACGTGCATCTGCTTGGCCGTGTTCGGTCCGCCAAAATCGACGACGATGGTTTGCCCGCGGCGTTGTGTTCCGGCGGCCGCGGCCAGCGATTCGCGGGATCGATGGAGGTCCAGCCAGTTCTGCAGGGCGGGGGCGGTGAGCCGAAAATTGATGAAGCCCGGTCCGGCGATTTCCGTGTCGACCAGGGCTCGGACGTCGGCCGGAAGGGCGGAAACCAACCTCTCCGCCAAAGCCCGGGGATTCGTCCGGTGACGCTTGGCATAAGCGAGGGCTCCATTTGCTTGATAATCACCTCGAACCGGTTCGGCTACGCGGACTTCGGGATCGAAGTCGGCAAGCTCCAGGCCCGCGGCGCCCGCGGCGGCGCGAAGGGCGGCATCAAGATCGGTGGCGACGTGAAACGAGAGCGACATTGGACCCGAAAAACAGGCGGTTTTTGACCGCTTCTGACCCGCGCGCAAGCGTTGATTTTCGGCGCCCGCCGAGTTAACGCGGATGCCGCAAGCCTTTGAGTCACGTGCAGTTTTGGCTCGACATTTGTTCAGAAGCGGGTTGGCTCGTAAACTTTACGGAAGCGGAAAGTTCGTTTCCAAATGTTCCCATGACCAGCAAACGCAGTATCCCGGCCCGGCGATTCATAAAGCCGACGTTCAATTTCCTGATCGAGAAGAAGCGTGACGGCGGCGAGTTCACCCAGGAAGAGATTCGATACATCATCGATAGCGCTTTGGACGGGGAAATGCCCCGGCATCAATTGGCCGCTCTGGCGATGGCGATCTACTTTTCGGGCATGTCCGCCCAGGAAACCGCGGATTTGACCGAGGAAATGATGCTTTCGGGGGAGGTGATCGACCTTTCGACCATCGCCAAGCCGAAGATCGACAAGTATTCCACCGGGGGGGTGGGCGACAAGACGGCCCTGGTTTTGGTGCCGTTCGCGATGGCCTCGGGCGTCGTGGTTCCGATGATGTGCGGCGTCGAGCACGACTATGTCATCAACACCCTCGAGAAGCTGGCGTCGATTCCGGGGTTCAAGGGCGCCATGTCCAACGAGCAGTTTGCCGCGCAATTGGGCCGCATCGGCGGGGCGATCGGCGCGCAAAACGAGGATCTGGCGCCGGCCGACGCCAAGCTCTATGAATTGCGACGGGAAACGGGCACCATTCCAAGCCTGCCCCTGATCACGGGCAGCGTGCTGTCCCGCAAGCTTGCGGCCGGGGCCGAAGGCCTGGTGATCGACGTCAAATGGGGCAACGGGTCTTTCATCAAGGATCTCGAGCAGGCCAAGCAATTGGCCCGGTCGATGACCCGGGTGGGGCGCTCCATGAAACGTCGGTGCGTCGCCTTGGTCACGGATATGAATCAACCCCTCGGCGACACGGTGGGAACTTCGCTTGAGGTGAAGGAGGCCATCCAGTTGCTCAAGGGCGAGGGTCCGGAGGACATGAAGGAATTGGTCCTCAAATTGGGCATGGAAATCGTTCGCCTGGCCGGGGTCGCCGGGTCGACGTTGTCGGCCAAGCAGACGGTCCAGCGCCATCTGTCGGATGGATCGGCCTTGGCAAAGTTCAAGGAATTGGTCAAAGCGCAGGGCGGCGATCCCACCTATATTGATCATCCGGAAAAGTTTCCACAGGCCAAGCACATCCGGAAGCTGCCGGCGCCCAAACGCGGCTACGTCCACACGATCAATGCGGCGATGATCGCCCGCGGCGTGCATCTGCTCGGCGGCGGCAAGGAATTGCCGACCGATAAGGTCGACCATTCGGTCGGCGTCTCGGAAGTGCGCAAAGTCGGCACCCAGGTCAAGCAGGGCGAGCCGCTGATGATGATCCATTACAACGACGAGGCGAAGC
>CAZWMF010000142.1:0-8654 GCA_964634535.1 uncultured Opitutaceae bacterium
CCAACCGGATCGCCCTGGGCGTCATCATCGTGCAGCTCGCCCTCTTTATCGTCGTCTTCTGGTACTTCTCCCACCGCCACGGCCACCATTGAGCGGAGGCGATTGCCCCGAAATATTCCGGACGACGCCAGGGCGGCACTGTGCTACCGTCCTCGCGATGCGCCTGACTGCCGCCACCATGTACGATCGCTTCAAGGCGGGCGACGCCGCGTTTGACGGGCGTTTTTTTACCGGCGTCCTGACGACCGGAATCTACTGCCTGCCGTCGTGCAAGGCGCGCAAACCCAAACCGGGGAACGTGCGCTTTTTCCCGACCTGCGAGGCGGCGCGCGAGGCCGGGCTGCGGGCCTGCCGGAAATGCCATCCGGACGATTTTGCCCGGGGCGCCGATCCGGTGCTCGAAACGATCGAGACCCTGGTCGCCGAGGTGCGCGCCGATCCGGCCGCATTTCCCGACGCCCGGGCAATCGTGCGCCGATCCGGCTTTGGGACAACGCGGCTATTCGAACTTCTGCGCCGGCACTTTCACACGACGCCCGCCGACTTGCTCGTGCGGGCCCGGCTGGAACTGGCCAAGGCGCGGCTCCTGGCCGGCGACGACGGCCTCGCCCGAATCGCCGGCGACGTCGGTTTCGATAGCCTGTCGGTATTTCATGCCCACGCGCGGGAACGCTGGGGCCTCACTCCGGCCGCCTACCGCGAATTGCGCACCGCCCGGGCCTTTACGGTGCGGCTGCCCGCGGGCTACCCGGTCAGCTATCTGCGGCGGGCGCTTAGCCGGGATCCCCACAGCGTGACTGAACGGCTGACGGGAGATCGGTACGAAACGGCGGTCCGCATCGGCGGAGGCGCGGCGCTGCTCACGCTCGAACTGGCGGCGGAGGCGGTCGCGGCGACCGTGTCCGCTCCAGGCGGGCCGGCCGAGCCGGCCGCCCTTCCGCCGGGGGCCGTCGCCCATGCGATCGTCGTCGGGCTGCTCGGCCTCGACGAGGACGCGGCCGGCTTTGACCGCCTCGCCCGGCGGCTGGGCTTCGCCCGGCTGGTCGCCGGCCACGCCGGGCTGCGCCTCAGCCAGACCCCGAGTGTTTTCGACGGTTTGCTTTGGGCGATCATC
The DNA here is from genome assembly GCA_964634535.1 of uncultured Opitutaceae bacterium. Lineage (GTDB taxonomy): Bacteria > Verrucomicrobiota > Verrucomicrobiia > Opitutales > Opitutaceae > Palsa-1447. The sequence continues at coordinate 1,115 of CAZWMF010000142.1, forward strand.
GGTCAGCAAATCAATTTTACGTTTGCCTGCCTGCTCAAGCGCCGGCTCATCGAACGGGTGAGTCCTCCCTTGGCGGGCGGGCTATATGCTCCGCCGACCCCGGCCGCGCTCGCTCCGCTGAACGCCGACGACTTGCGGGCATTGCAGTTTTCGCGGCAGAAGGCCGACTACGTTCTGGGAGCCGCCCGCCTGGTCGCCGAAGGCCGGCTCGACTTGGAAAACCTCCGACACCAGTCGGCGACGCGGGCCGAACGCACCTTGCTCGCCATCCGCGGACTGGGCCCGTGGTCGGTGAATTATCTCATGATGCGTTCGCTGGGCTTCGCCGATTGCGTGCCCTTGGGCGACACCGGCGTCACGAGCGGCCTCCAGGCGCTCTTCACATTGGATGAGCGCCCGGACATCGACGCCACCCGGCGACTCATGGCGGTTTTTTCGCCCTACCGAAGCCTGGCGACCGCGCATCTCTGGCAGTTGCTTAAATCGTCCCCATGAAAACCCTCTATTACTCGACCGGACCCACGCCCTTCGGCGACTTCACCATCGGTTTGGACGCGACCGGCGCGCTCGCGGCGGCGGCCTTCGGCGGCGAGCCCGCCCTGCAGACCCGCGCGCCCGACCTGGCCCTGGTCCTCGCGCCGGACCGAACCGCCGCGGCCTGGACTCAGTTCGCCGCCTATTTTGAGAATGCCGCCGCCGCCTTCCAACTCGCCCTGGCGCCGACCGGCAGCGCCTTTCAGCAGCGCGTCTGGGCGGCGTTGCGGCGCATTCCCTGCGGGCAGACGCGCAGCTACGGCCAACTGGCCGACGAATTGGGCAGCTCGGCCCGCGCCGTCGGCCGCGCCAACGCCACCAACCCCATTTGCGTAGCCATACCCTGCCATCGGGTCATCGGCGCCGACGGCTCGCTCACGGGCTATGCCTTTGGCGAGGACCTGAAGCGCCGCCTCCTGGAACACGAGGGCGTCCGCCTCGCCGGAATAGCCGACCCGACGTCGGGTGTGGCGCCAGGGCCCGCCAGGCGACGGTCGCGCCAGCCCGTTGGCGTCGAGGCGCGATAAGGGGATACCGGGTTTTGGTCGCGGGGCCACGGGCTTGGCGGTAGGCATCGCGGCATTCGGCGAATCGGCCCGTCGCCGGGGCGCCGGCGGCACCCGTTTATCCTGGACTCAGACCGGAAGTCCCGGGCCGGGAATTTATTGCCCCAGGGAGAGGCGCGGTCGCCCGCGGGCGGGAACGCCCGGGAAAGCCCCGATTTAATCATAACCGGTCAATTGATGATGAATGGGTTACATCATGGGCTGCCACCCTGGCGCGCCGATTGCTTTTTGGACCACGTCGATGCGCATCCTCTTCTCCACCGGTTCACCCGCCGGTTACATGGCCCCGCCCCGTCTGGGTGAGGATCAGGTCAACTGCGGGCCGGATTGGAAGTCGGTCGACGTCGACGGGCGGGTGATTTCCCTGGCTACGCCGGTCGGAGAATTCGATCTGGCGCAAGTGGCGAGTCGGCTGCCCACCGACCAGCAGCCGGACGCCGTGGTGTGCCTGGTCGACTCGTCGCGCCGCGCCTTGCCGCGCAACCTGGGCGCATTTCGCTGCCCGAAGGTCCTGCTGATCGCGGACACCCACCATCTGGTGGCGCCGATCCGGCGGATGATCGACTACGCTCGCAGCGAACCGTTTGACCGGCTCGTCCTGCTTTACACGCGCAACCATTGGGACTTTTTCCAGGCCGCGGGCTTCGACAATCTATTCTGGTTTCCCGGCCTGACCTTCCCGCATACGGACCGCGAGGTCGCCGCGGTGCGCGCGGGCCCGCGCGTTCCCCAGGCGGCCTTTGTCGGCCAAACCGGCATCCACCACCCGCGGCGCCTCCGCCTGTTTTCCGCCTTCGGCCCCCGCCAGATCCCCCTCGTCATCCGGGCCATTCCGCAACGCGAGGCGCTCGCCCTCTACGGCCAATCCCTGGTCGGCATCAATGCATCGCTCAACGGCGACTTGAATCTGCGCAACCTGGAAATTCTCGCGAGCGGCGCCCTGCTCCTGGCCGACGAACTGGCCCCGCTGGCGGGCGTCGACGAACTCTGGACGGTCGGCCGCGAACTGCTCACCTACCGTTCCGCCGAGGAATTGGCCGATCGGGCCGAGCAGGCGATCGCCCGGCCGGCGGAAGCCCGCCGGATCGGCAAAGCCGGCGCGGCCTGGTTCGACCGCCATTTCAACGAGGCGCGCCGCCGGCGGCTCTTCCAGGATCTGGCCATGAACGGCAAGGCGCCGGACCTCTTTGCGCGGCCCAGCACTCCCACGCTCTATCGCCATCGGCCGGCGCTCGAGACGCATCTGCGTTTGACCGCCGGGTATGAGCACGTGCAGGAGTTGCACCGGCACGCGGACCAGGTGGTGGTCGGACTGGACGATAGCGTGCCGGAGGAATTCGCCGCCATGTGTCGCACGCTGCCGCATGTCGTCGTGCAGCGCGGCCGGCCTGCGGCCAACGCCGCGCTCGCCTTTTTGGCAATCGGTCGGGCCGACCCGCCGCCGCCGGTCGGCGGCGCGGCCCACGTCTGGTATTGGGACGCCAGTCCGGCGGATCAACCCGCGCTCGTCGCGCGGTGCGCGCCCCTCGGCTTGCATCCGGTGGACGCGACCCTTGCCCTGTTCTCACGGACCCTCGCGGCCCCGGCCGTCGGCTTGGGCGCCCAGGCTCTGGCCCAGCTGAAAGCCGGTCGGTTCGACGCGGCCCTTGCGCTCGCCAAGCAGGACCTGTCCACGAACCCCGCCTCGGTCGACGCGCTCCTGACGATCGTGGAGTTGGCGCAGATCACCGGCAATGCGACCGTCGGGCAAATCTACCGGACCCGGCTCGCGCAGGTGGCCCCGCACCATCCGCGACTGCATTCCCCGCCCCCGGCGGTCGCAGCGAATCCCGTCTAGCCACGCGGAGACGGGACGCGGACGCGTCTGAGGTTTCCGTTCGCCGGAGGTGGCCCTGTCCTGGTGGCAAGCGCGGGCGCCGCCGCCGCGGAAAATCCGGGCTAGCTTTGGGTTTCGGAGCGCGCCCGTGCGAGCGCGGCCGCGAAGGCCGCGATCTTTGCCTGGTCCTTGACGCCGGGCGCCGATTCGACGCCGCTGTTCACGTCGACGAAATCGGCGCCGGTGGCGCGCAGGGCGGGGCCGATATTGGCGGCCGTGAGCCCGCCCGACAGGATCCACGTCCGGCCAGGCTGTTCGCTCCGATGGCGGGCAAAGAGCCCCCAATCGCCCGTGCGACCGGTGCCGCCGAACTTGTCCGCCGCGTAGCCGTCGAGCAGAAAGGCCCCGGCCAGCGGCAGCCAGGCCGGGCTCAGGTCGGTGCCGGGCGGCAGCTTCGGGGCCAGCCAGAGGCGGGCGGGGCCCATGGCCTGCGCCCAGCTTTCCAGCTGAGCCACCGGCAAATCCCGCCGAAAATGGATCTGGAAAAATTCGAAGCCGGCGTCGCGCTGGGCGCTCAGTTCGGCGACGGACGGCTCGACCGAGACCGCGACGGTCCGGCACGCCGGCAGCCGCGGGACCATCGCCGCGTACTGGCCCAGCGTGATGCCGCGCGGCGAGGCCGGATGGAAAATGAACCCCAGATAGTCCGCGCCGCTTTGGTCCGCCCACGCGGCGTCGGCCGGCGAACCCAGTCCGCAGACCTTGAATTGAATTCCGGCGATCACCGAAACGCGTTCACGCTGGCGATCACGTGGCCGACCTGTTCGTCGGTCAGTTCGGGAAAAATCGGCAGGCTGAAGCAGGTCGCGCTCACCGTCTCGGCCACCGGCAGGCCGCCCGGCCGCGCGCTCAGCCCGGCGAAGCAGGCCTGCCGATGCAAGGCAATCGGGTAGATGATGTCGGTGCCGACCTCGCGGCTCTCCAGAAATGCGCGCAGCCGGTCGCGCTCGGGGTGGCGCACCGTGAATTGGTGCCAGACGCTTTCGCCCGTGGCGGCGGCGGCGGGGAGCCGCAAGCCGGCGAGCCGGAGTTCCGCCGAATAGCGGTTGGCGATGGCCCGGCGGCGCGCGGTCCAGCGTTCGAGGTGCGGCAGCTTGACGTTGAGCACCGCGCCTTGGAAGCCGTCCATGCGAAAATTCCCCCCCACGATGTCGTGGTGATAGCGCCGGTCCGAGCCGTGCACGCGGATGTGGCGGGCCCGGGTCTGCACGTCCTCGCGGCGGGAAACGAAGGCGCCGGCCTCGCCGCAGGCGCCCAGGTTCTTCGTCGGATAGAAACTGAAGGTCCCGCAATCGCCCAGGAGGCCCACCGGCGTCCCCCGATAACGCGCGCCCACCGCCTGGGCGCAGTCCTCGATGACGAAGAGCCCGCGCGGGCGGGCGATCTCGAGAATCTCGTCCATCGGCGCCGGTTGGCCAAATAGGTGCACGACGATGATGCCCTTGGTGCGCGCGGTGAGCGCCGCGGCCACCGCGGCCGGATCGAGGTTGTAACTCGCTTCCTGGATGTCGGCGAATACGGGCGTCGCGCCGGTGTAGGTGATGCCCCAGGCCGACGCGATGAACGTGAACGGCGTCGTGATGACCTCGTCGCCCGGCCCGAAACCCGCGGCCATGCAGGCCACGTGCAACGGGGCGGTGCCGCTGTTCATCCCGAGGACCCGCGGGTAGGCCAGCGCGGCGCCAAAATTGCGCTCGAAATCCTCGACGTCGCGCCCCAGGCAGAAACGGGTCGCATCGTAGGTGGCGGCCAACGCCGCCAAGGCTTCGGGCCGCAGCGCCCGATGCTGAAGCGCCAGATCGAGAAACGGAACTTTCATGGTTCGCCCACCCGGCCAATTTTGTGCACGAGGGCCGCGACCAGCGGCGCCAAGCCCGGGCTGGCCGCCTCGAAGTCGACCGCCAGGCCCGCCCGCTTCAGCGCCGCGCTCGTCTGCGGCCCGATGCTGCCGAACACCGGGCGGCGGGCCAGCGCCTCGATCCGCAGGGCCGGCGCCTGTTCGGCGAAAAACTGCGCCGCGGAGGAACTGGCAAACAGGACGGCATCGGCGCCGTGGGCCCGATAGTCCGCGGCGGCGAGGTGATCGCTCAAATCCACCTTTTCGGTCTGGTACACCTGGAGCCGGTCCACGATGGCGCGTGCGCCCTCGAGCTTCTCGACCAGGATCTCGCGGTTGAGGTTGCCCGTGACGACGAGCACGCCGGCGCTGTCCAGGCTGCCGGTCGCGATCAATTCGTCGGCCAGCGCCTCGGCCGTGGCCTTCTTCGGCTGGCATTCGACGCGCAGGTGCAGTTCGCCGATCCGCTGGGCGGTGCCGTCGCCCACGCAGGCGATCCGGATGAGGCCGAGCGAGCGGATGTCGTCGAACAGGCGGAAAAACTCCTCGAAAAAGTAGTGGACGCCGTTCGCGCTCGTGAACACGAGCCAGTCGTAGTGGCCCAGTTCCAAGAGGGCGTCGGCCAGGGACTGCTTCGACACCTCCTTGCGGATGCGCAACACCGGTAGTTCCAGCACCTCGGCGCCGAGGGCCGCGAGCCGGTCGGACAATTCCGAGGCCTGTTCCCGCGCGCGGGTCACCACCACGCGCTTGCCGGCGAGCGGCCCTCCGGCGGCGCTCATGCGGTCGGTCCGCTCCCGGGGCGGTGGCCGGCCCGCAGGCCCAGCTCTGCGATGATCCGGCCGGCGGTGGCGTCGGGCGTGGCGAAATCGGCCGCGGTCAGGCGCAGGATGCGCGCGCCCACCGTCTCGTGAAACAGGAAGAGCGTATCCCGGGCGACGTGCGCGGCAAAGGCGGTCTGGCAGCCCGCCCCCAAGGCGCGCTGCAGGGCCCGCTCCAACCCGACGGCGCGGGCGGTGCTCGCATCGAACACCGCGGCCAGCCAGACCGCGTCGGCGACCCGGCACTGGATGCCGATGGCCGCCTGGCCGACCGCCGGCACCATTTGGTCGAACTCGAGCGGCTGAAAGTCCACCCCGGGCCAGGCGGCGATGCCCAGGCGTGCGAGCCCGGCCGCCGCGAGGACGGTCGCGTCGGCCTGGCCCTCGGCGATCTTGCGCAGGCGGGTGTCGACGTTGCCGCGAATCTCGGTGAAGGCGACCGCGGGAAAGCGCAGGCTCAGTTGCAGGCGCCGGCGGGGGCTGCCGGTCGCGATCGTCCGCGGCGCGGTCCCGCCGGTGCGCACCACCAGCACGTCGCGCGGATCGGCCCGCGGCAGGTAACCGGCCACGGTCAGGCCCGCCGGATTTTCGCCCGGCAGGTCCTTCGTGCTATGGACGGCCAAATCGGCTTCGCCGCGCCGCAGGCACTGTTCGAGCTCGGCCGTGAACAGGCCCTTGCCGCCCTGCTTTTCGAGCGACCAATCGGCCTGCCGGTCGCCGGTCGTCACGACCCGCTTCAATTCCGTGCGCACATCCAGGGTGGCGCGCAGGTGCGCGGCCACCATCTCGGCCTGAGCCAGGGCCAGGGGGCTCTGGCGAGTCGCGATGATCAGTAGCTGGCCTGGACGCCCTTGATGTTCTTTTTCGACATCCACGGCATCATCGAGCGCAAGCGCGCGCCGGTCTTTTCGACAAGGTGTTTTTCTCCCTGTTTGAGCAGCCGGGTGTAGTTTTTCCGGCCGCTCTTGTATTCGGCCACCCACTCCCGGGTAAACTGGCCGCTCTGAATTTCCTTGAGGATCTTCTTCATCTCGCGCTTGGTCGCCGCATTGACGACGCGCGGTCCGCGGGTGATGTCCCCGTACTTGGCGGTTTCGGAGATGGAGAAGCGCATGCCGGCGATGCCGCTTTCGTACATGAGGTCGCAGATCAGCTTGAGTTCGTGCAGGCACTCGAAGTAGGCCATTTCCGGCTGATAACCCGCTTCGACCAGCGTCTCGAAGCCGGCCTGGACGAGCGCCGAGGCGCCGCCGCACAGGACGGCCTGTTCGCCGAACAGATCGGTCTCGGTCTCCTCCTTGAAGGTGGTCTGCAGCACCCCGGCCCGGGTGGAGCCGATGCCTTTGGCCCAGGCCAGCGCCGTCTTCTTCGCCCGCTTGGACTTGTCCTGGCCCACCGCGATCAAGGCCGGCATGCCCTTGCCCTCGACGTAGAGCCGCCGGACCATATGGCCGGGCCCCTTGGGCGCCACCATGATGATATCGATCTCGGGATGGGGCGCGATCAGCTTGAAATGGACCGACAGCCCGTGGCTGAACAGGAGCGTTTTGCCCTTGGCCAGGTTCGGCAGGATGTCCTTCGCATACACCTCGGCCTGCTTCATGTCCGGCAGCGCCACCATGATGACGTCGGCGCGGCGCACCGCCTCGCCCGTGTCGACCACTTCGAAGCCGTGCTGCTCCGCGATGGCTCGCGACTTCGAGCCCGGATAGAGTCCGATCAGAACCTTGCAGCCGCTGTCCTTGAGGTTGAGCGCGTGGGCATGGCCCTGGGAGCCGTAGCCGAGGACGGCGAGCGTCTTGTTTTGGAGAACGCCGAGGTCGGCGTCCGAGTCGGTATAAACTTTGGCAGGCATGGGAAAATCTTCTGGGGGTTAACGTTTCAGGGCCAGACGGCCCGTGCGGGC
>CAZWMF010000143.1:0-8644 GCA_964634535.1 uncultured Opitutaceae bacterium
CAGGTTGGCGCAGGTCTGGCCGGCGGTCAGCCGGGCGAGCCGGAAGGCGAAGGCGGTTTGCAGGCGTTCGGCCGTGTCGGGCCCGCCCAGGGCCGGCTCGATCAGCTTGTCCGGCATCTGGAAGCCGTTCACGGCCTGCTGCCACACCTCGAGCACCACGGTGTCCATCGTGCCCGCGGCCACGTCGGCCGCGCTGCCCTCGGTGGGCACGATCGGCGGTTCGATCCAGGTCGCCGTCCGCGTCACGGTCGCGCCGGGTCCGTCGCCCAGGCGGGCGAGCAGCCCGTCGGCCCAGACGTGGCCGGTGCCGATCGTCAGGGTGACCACCCCGCCGGACAGCGTGGCGGCGCTGATCTGGAAACTGGACGGTTCGGCGGAAGGCACGCCCGCCAGCTTTCCGACCCAATCGCGCGCCGCGGTCTCGCGCCAATTGTTGGCGATGAGCGTCTGGGCGATGCCGTCGCTGTCGAGCAGCACCTTGCCCTGTTGCGGCAGGATGCCGTTGAAGTTGTCGTGGGGCGCGAAGCGCACCCGGGAGAAATCGCCTTTCATATTGGGTTGGTTCTAGGTGACCGGGATGATTTCCGGGCGGGAGCCGGCCGGCAGGTACTCGCGCAACCGGATTTGCAGGTTGAGCCACTTGTGCGACTCGAGCAGATAGCCGAAGGCGCCCATCTGATCGTTGTTGGGGCCGTCCTGCAGGACCCGCGGATCGCAATCGAGCGCCAGCTGGGCGTAACCGGATTCGTTCCAGGAACCGGCGGTGAAATTGACGGCCGCGCCGGTGACGCAGGCGTAGTTCTGGGGCAGGCGGTTGGCTTCGTCGGCGAAGGACGACTGCTGGATGCAACCGACCTGATTGTTCCAGGCCTCCAGGGCGTGGGCGAAGATCCCGCCCGCGCCGCTGGCCGAACGCACCCGGCATCGGCCAAAGAAGGTGCATTGCTGGAAGGCGAGCGGCGGCCCGTAGTCATGGAGCGGATCGGCCGCCGAACTGATCGCGAAGGCGCTCGTGCCGTCGATCCCGGGCGGTGCGCCGGCGTCGACGATCGAGCGCTGGAGGCAGAGGTCGTAGCCGGCCTCGAGGAGGAGCGGACCGGCGATCGACTGGACGAGCGCGATCTGAGGGGTGACCTTGAAGTTCTGGAGGTCGGTCGGGCTGGCGAAGCCGAAGGCGGCGTCGAGCCGGGTGGCGACGAGCGCGGGCGCGGGCGTGCCGTTGAGCTGCTGGGCCGAACCTGGGTCGAGCGTGCAGCCGTTGACTTCCAGGCCGGCCACGGCGGCGCGCGCGATCAAGGGCGCGACCGCCGCGCTGTCCGCGGTGATATAGAGGCCCTGGAGCCGGACGGTGAGGTCGGCGACAAGGGCGTCGACGCTCGCCTGGCTTGCGCCGCCGGATGCGGTGACCGCGGCCGGTCGGAATGCGAGAGGAGTCTTGAGCCGGATGAGCGGGCGGTTGCCGTTGACCGCCACGATCGCGAGCGGGTATTGGAGGTTGAGGGTGACGATCCCGTTCTCGGTGGTCGTTCCGGCCACCGCACCGAGATCGAGGACGTGGGTCAGGCTGTCCTCGATCGCGACGAGGACCGGCGCGTTGGCGGCATTCAGGTGGTCGAGGGCGTGCTGCAGGCCCAGCGGGTCCTGGCGCAATTGAACCGAGCGCCGCACGACGTCCGGGCCGGTCCATTCGGCCGGGAGCGCCAGGTCGATCGGCTGGGCGCCGACGGCGCCCGCCGCCCCGTAGGCGAAGGTGACCAGGAGCGCGTCTTCCAGGGCCGTGGCCTCGGCCGCGGTGGCGACGCCGAAGACGGCCCGGCCGATCCGCGGATCGACCGCAATCTCCCGGTTGCCCAATTCGGGGCGCAGCGGCGTCTCCCAGGCGCAGAGATTGGCCCCGCGGATCGTCCACGTGTCGGTGGGAAAGGTCGCTTGCGGCAGATGGAACTGCAGCCCGACGTCGGTCACTTGCACGGAGTCGAGGTCGGAGGCGGTGGCGTCGTAGACGTTGACGGCGACGTAGTCGGCCGGCTGCCCCACCGGCGAGGCCTGGGTGAGGCGGGCGAGCGGGATCGGTCCGGGCACCTGGTCGAGGCTCGCCAGCACCGGTGGCGTGGCGTAGGGCGCGATTTGGGCGGTATTGAAAAGCACGACGGGCAGTCCGGCCGGCTCGATCGAGAAGCGCGCGGCAAAGGCGGCGCCGAGCGGGGTGGTGGGGGTGAGCGCCGTCTGGCCGCGGGCCACCGGCATCGACACCGGAGCTTGGAAGGCGCTGAGCCGCCAGAGAAAGATCGCCAGATTCGGCAGGTTGGGCCGGAGCACGCCCAGGTCGATCTTCTTGAAGTCCGGGTAATGGGCGAAGGGATCGAAGGGCGTTCCGAGGAGGCTCAGCAGCGCCGGGTCCTTGATGGGCACGGTGCCGCCGCGGGCGACTCCGGCGAAACCCGGAACCGTCGACTGCACATCGGGCCGCTGGTGATTAAGGTGCTGGAACCAGGCGAGGATTTCGCGCAGTTCGACGCCGTGGGCCGGCCACTGCGTCAAATCGAAGGCCAGCAGTTCGATCGCGTGGATCGTGCCCTTCATCCGGCGCAGTTCGATCGTGTCGGCCACATCGGCCCGCAGGGTCCAGGTCTCCCCGGATAGGACGGACACGCCCAGCAGGTCGCCGATATACGGTATCACCCAGGGGCTGCAGGTCTCGATGAAAAGATCGCGGTACAGGCCGCCGATATTGGCGCGGATCGCGCCGAAGACGTTTTCGACCGGCGCGAGGTAGGCCTGCAGCTGGCCGGGGGGCTGCTGCTCGGTATCGCGTTGCCGGTAGATCTCCGGCAGGCGCCCGTAGAGGGGGACGGTGGGCGTGCTCATGGGTTGCCGGCCTGGGCGGCATAGTGGCCGGCGTAGAGGGCCAGCACGCGGTCGTTCGCGCAGGACACGGTCGGCGCGAGGCTCGCCGGATTCGGCACGGTCAGGGTGGACGGGTCGTCGGCCGCGCCCAGGTCGCCGAGGGCCGTCACTTCGGCCCAGGCGATCCCCGGGACATTCTGCGCCGTGCCCTCGATGCGGCTCGCGTATTCCTCGCCGCCCAGGCTGCGCTGGTCGACCGAAAAGAGTCCGCCGGTCGGCGCTGGGCTGCCGTCGGACGGCAGGACGCCGAGGGCCGCCGCGAGCGCGGCGAGAACGACGGGGCTCGAATAGCCCGCCAGCACGCCGACCGTGATCGATACGAAGACGTAATCCAGGCTGGCCGCGACCACGACGACCGGGAAGCGGTCGGGCCCGCGCGCGGCGTTGGCTTGGGTCATCGCCGCCTGCACGGCGCTCGCCTGGGCCGGGGTGTTGTCGGCCAGGAGCACCGTCAGCTGCAGGAGCGGCACGTTGTCCTGGGTGTCCCAGACGGCCAGCGCCTTCTCGACGCCGGATTGGCTCAGGGCTTCGAATTCGAAGTCGCTCAGGCTGACCAGGCGGCCCAGTTCCTGCACGCGCCCGGGCGCCGATTGCTGCACGTGCGCCGGGTCCTCGTCGCTGGTTCCGCCGGTCACCTCATCGTAGAGCCGGAGCTGGCTCAGGTTCGGCACGCGCGCGTTGGCCTGAGGCTTCGCGCCGGATTGGCGCCAGCCGTTGGCGGCATTGCCGGTGCGGTACTGCGCGGTGACATTGCCGACGCCCGAGGGCAACACGGCCCCGGTGACCCCGTCGCCAAATTGCACCCAGGTGTTGCCCGCGTTGTCCTCGCGCAGAATGTACACCTGATCCTTGGGGCCGCTCGGGAAGAGCGCATCGACCTCCGTCCAGGCGATCTGGTTGACGAGAATCGTGACCTCGGGCTCGCGCGGCGGGGTCAGCGTTTCGTTCGGCAGCCAGGTGAGCGGAGCCTTGGGGAGCTGGAAACTTTGGAAGATCTGGCGGGCGTCTCCGTTGCCCAGGATCGCCAGCGCCTGGGTCTTGCCCTGGGTCATCGGCACGACGTTGCCGAAAACGACGATGGGGGGGCTGGCCAGGGGAAAGTCCGCCAGCGTGAATTGGGTGAGGGCCGGGGCGAGCGAGAGCCGGCGCACGCTCACACTTGCCGGGTCGCCGACCGCGGTGCGATCGATGCTGACGGTGGTTTCCTCCACCCGGGCGGCGGTGTCGTCGGCATTGAGATCGACGCACTGCAGGAGCCGCCCATCCAAGGCCTGGTAGCTCGCGCCGTCGATCAGGGTGTCCAGTTGGCTCAAATCCGACGGCGGGACGGACTGCCGGGGACCGACCGCCGAGAATCCCTGGCCAATGACTTCGTGGCACAGGGCGGTCCGCCGGTCGGCGTAGGCGGGCAGCGTCCAGGCGGACGAACTGCTCGACGCGATGAAGGCGACCCGCGTGATGCCGCCTTGCAAGGGGCCGACCGAATCCGTGCCGCTGGTGACGGCGAGGGCGGTCATGGCCTGAAAATACTCGAGCGCTTCGCCCAGGAAGGTATCCGGGAGATCGACCAGCATGGTGATTCCGGCCGACAGGTCGTCCACCCGGCGCTCCAGGGGAAAGCCCTGGAGAAGCGCAGCGACGGTCAGCGAGGTGTCGACGGTGGATTGCGTGAGCGCATTGCTGCTGTTCAGGCTAAATTGGGTGGCCGGGGCGTTGTAACCGAAGGCGCGAAAGGTCCGGCCCAGCTTGTAGACGCCCACGGGCCCGGTTACGGCGGTGCCCTGCCAGGCGCCGGCGATCGTCACGAGCGTTTGGTCCAATTGCGTGGCGATGCTCTGGACGACCGCGATCTGGCGATTGGCCGCATTGTTCGGGTCGACGAGCATCAGTCGATCGTTCACCTTCAGGGTCACGCTCGCGGCCGCCAGATCGGCCGCCGCCGCGGCGACCTGCGTGCTCCCCGGGCCGATGCCGGTCGGCTCCGACGGAGCGTAGAGCGAAATCCGGCTCAGCGCGGGGTAGGCCACCAGGCTCTGGGTCGACTCAAAGTTGGCCGGGGCGGGCAGGCCGTTGATTTGGGCGGAGGCGGGGAAGCCCGCCGGCACGGTCGCGGGGGAATTGCCGGCGATTTCAAAGGCGAAGTACCCGGCCCCGCCCAGGCCGGGCGCCGGGCGGTAGCCGATCAGCCGAACGATGGCCGCGATGCTTTGCGGCCAGGTGGCGGTGCGCAGCCAAGCCTCGTTGGCGTAGAGCTCCTGGTAAAACGTGAGGATGTCGCCCAGGATCGCCGCGCCCTCGAGGAGCGCGATGCCCGGATCGTCCGGCTGGCGGTGCGTCCAGCCGCGCAGCAGGGGCGATTGGTCGAGCAGACTCAACAGCTGCTGGCGAAAATCCGAGTAGCGGCCGATGCGGTATTGGATGCGCGGCAGCGACGGCCGATTGACGATCGGCGCCGGAAAATTGACGCTGACCACGCACGGGTTGGTCATTGGCGGCCTCCCTGGTAGGTGAAGGTGATCGTGCCTTCCTCGAGGCGGCTGGGATCGTTGGCGACCAGCACGATCTCCTCGAGCCCCATCGTCATCACTTCGGTCGACGAGACCGTCTGGTTCCACCAGCGGGTCATCAAAATCGAGATCACGTGTTCAACGCCCGCAATCGCGTCGAGCACCCCCTCGATCTGGCTCGCGTACAGGGCTTGGCCGAAGGTCCAACGGTTCGGATTGAAGAAGGCCGGCTCGCCGTCGGGACCGAAGCTATTGCAGAAGGCCTGCGCGACCACGGGGGCGACTTGGTCGATCCAAAAATCGGGCGAGACGCAGACGGCCACCTGGATGGACAGGGGCACGTACTGGGGCGGACGCACTTCGATGTCTTCGCCAATGAGGTGAACGGCGGCGAGCTGGGTCTCGACCGCGGCGCGGAGCGCTTCGCTCAGCGTGGTCGTGCCCACCGGGTCGACGACCACACGCACGGTGCGCCAGCTGCCGGTCCAGAGATACAGGGCGGCGGCCGCCGCCACGCCCGGGACTTCCTCGGCCCGGGCGACGTAATCGGCCAGCGTGACCGCCCGGGATTGTTGATAGAGGAAGGCTTCGGGCACCCGTCGGCGTATCACCTCGGCCGTCTCCGGCGCCCGGCCGTCGGTGACGTCGAAGGGATTCCACACGGTGCCGAGCGCGACGTCCGGCAAGCCGGTCGCGTCGAAGTTGACGAGCGCATCCTGGCCGATGTTTCCGCTCGGGCCGTCGCCGCTCAGCCAGGCGCAGGTGACCGTGGCGTCGTCGGGCAGTGCGACGCCGTTGGTGCCGTCCCCGAACCGCACGAGGGTGCGCCCGAGTTTGTCGGTTTCGACCACGAAGTGCCGGTCGGTGACGCCGTCGCTATGGATCAGGTCGGGCTGCTCGGCCCAGAGTGTGGAGCCGCTTGCGTCGGCGACGGTGACCTGAAGGGTGCTGACCGACGGCTCGAGTCCGCCCGGGGTGGTATTGGTCCACAAGACGGGGAAGGCGGGCGGCAGGCGGCATTCGGCGGCTCCGGCCGCGTTGAGCGCGACCGTGTAGGTGCCGGGCGGCTGCGCCGTGCCGGCCGGTCCGTAGTTGAATTGGACGAATTGGCCCTGGACCAGGTCGAGCAGGTTGCCGTGAAAGAGGGCGACATTGGGCACGCGCAGCCCGTTCACGCTCACGACAAAGCAATAAGTGTAAACGAGCGCGTCGGCGGGCTGCCAGGTGACCCGGACAACCGGTTCGCCGGTCAGCGGATCGGTCAGGAGCTGGGCCCCGGTCAAGGTCAGGATCTGGCGCTTCTGGGGATTGCGATCGGCGGGCAGGCCGGTCTGGGGGTTCAGCCATTCCTCGAGCAGCAGGCGGGTGATTTGGCCGCTGGTGATGAGGCCGGTGGCGGTGGTCGCAGCGGCGAAACTCGCGAACGCGAGGTCGGCCTGGGTCGCACCGGCGGCCAAAGTGGGGATGGCGTCGCTCCAGGTGTAAAGCGCCACCGCGCTGAACAGACCGTGGATGAACTGGGGCGAATCCACCACAAACCAGGCGGTGGCGGGTAGCGTGGGGTCCGGCCCGGTCCAGGCCTTCTGCCGCGCTGGCACGGTATAGCCGCTCGCTCCCGGGAAATTGAGGGCGAGGACCGTGCTCGCCTGGTTGCCCTCGTGGATGAAATAGTCCATCAGCCGCGCGTGCCGGCGCAGGGAGATGCGCTTCTGGGCGGTCGGCCAATACGCCTCCTGCATGACCCGGTCCTGGGTGTTGCTGAGTTCATCGGCCGCGGCGCTGAAGAGGTCGAGCAGCACGACGTCGAGGGCCGCTTCCGAGGTCGGCTGCCAGGCCGGCACCCGCTGCATCATCGCCGAAATCATCGTGTGCCGGAAGGAGTCGTAGTCCTTGGCCAAATAGTCGATCGCCGGCTGGACCGCGGCCGGAGTGTAGGTTGCGAGCGGCGTGCAGTTGCTGCTGAAGCAGCCCGGCCGAAAGCGGAAGATGAATTGGCCAAAGATCGGGTCGAAGCCCGGTTGCAGCAGGGTGAGCGTATAGCGGCTGTAGTCGCCTACCGGGGCCAGGGTCACCTGGAGAATCTGGGCCGCCGAATGCACGAGCTGGGTGACCTGGACCTGGCCGGTCAGCGGGCCGGCGAGAATGCGCTCGCCGCCGGAAATCGGCACGAGCGCCCAGCGCGTCGCGGGGGTGCTGGCGGCCGCGACCAGGGCGTCGAGATTCTGGTCGTTATAGAAGTGCAGCTCGAGCACGCCGAACGCCGGCGGGCTCGCCGTATCGAGCGTCATCAGCCCGAAATCGATGCCGTTCAGCGAGCCCAGCGCGCGGGCGCGGGCGGCCAGGGCGTCCTCGTTGTACAGGATGGCGCTCATGGCCCGCCGCTCTGGAAGACCGCCTGCACCGAGGATGTGCCGCCGGCGACCTGGTAGACGATGGTTATGGTCAGGGCCGATCCGCTGGCCGCGACGTTCACGCTCTGCAGCTGCACCCGTCCGGCCAGCCAGGTCTGGATCGCCTGAGTGAGGGTGGCCTGGGCCACCGCGGCCGTGTTGGCGTCGGCCGCTTCGAACAGCAGGCGCGTCGCGCCGCCGCCGAAAGTCGGCAGGAAGAGCCGTTCGCCGGGATTGGTCAGGACGAGCTGCTCGAGTTCCTGCAGAACCTGGTCGGCGAGCGTATCCGCGGTCGCGGTGCGGCCGTCGGCGCCGATGCCGAAGGGGAAGGCGAGGTGTTGGCCGGCGGAGTTCATACGGCCTGCAGATTGGGCGCCCCGCCGCTCACGATGGCCACGCCCTGCGGCGCCCCGGCCGCGTTCAGGCACATTCCGATGCTCGCTTCCGTGAGGACGCCGACGCCGTTCACGGTCAGGCTCGTGGCGGCGGCCTGCCATTGGACGGTGACGCAGGGCAGGTAGACCGGTCCGACCGTGAACGGGCAGCCGACGACCGTGTGGAGGTCGGACGCGAGCAGCACCGGGCTGCCGGCCGCCTGGAGAACCGCGTCGGTCGTCAGGAGGAGGACCTGGCCGCCGTGCATGCACTGGGCCTGGCTCGCGGTGGTGAGGACGGGGGGCATTTTAGGTGCTTGCCTGCGTATTGCCCTGCAGGCCGATGCCCTGGGCGTTGAGCGTGATGGTGGCGCTGGCCGTGGACAGCGTGATGCCGTTCGAATCGATCGTGATCGACGAGCCGGCGGGGTGCTTCAGGACCAGCTGGTTCTGGTCGTCGTCCAGG
>CAZWMF010000144.1:0-4085 GCA_964634535.1 uncultured Opitutaceae bacterium
GCGACAACTGGGACGACGCCCTGATCGCGTGGCTCGTGGACAATTTCAAGAAGGACAACGGCATCGACCTGAGGAAGGACCCGATGGCCCTCCAGAGGCTCAAGGAGGAGGCCGAGAAGGCCAAGATCGCCCTGTCGTCGACCCAATCGGTCGATATCAACCTGCCGTTCATCACCGCCGACGCGTCGGGGCCCAAACATCTGAATGTCCAGCTCAGCCGCGCGAAGATGGAACAGATTTGCGAGACGCTGTTCGAGCGCTGCTTCCAGCCGTTCAAGAACTGCCTGAAGGACGCCGGACTGACCAACGCACAAATCGACGAGCTCGTGCTGGTCGGCGGAATGACCCGCATGCCGCGGGTCGTGGAGATCGCCCGCAGCCTGGCCGGCAAGGCGCCCCACCAGGGGGTCAATCCCGACGAAGTCGTCGCGGTCGGCGCGGCCATCCAGGGGGGCGTGCTCAAGGGTGAAGTGCGCGATGTGCTGCTGCTCGATGTGACGCCCCTGACACTGGGCATCATGACCGCCGGAGACGTGGCCACGCCGATGATTCCGCGCAACACGACCATCCCGACCAAGAAGACCCAGACCTTTTCCACCTACAGCGACAACCAGCCGGCGGTCGAAATCGTGGTGCTGCAGGGCGAACGGCCGATGGCCCGCGACAACAAGACCCTGGGAACTTTCCGGCTCGACGGCATTCCGCCGGCCCCGCGCGGCGCCCCGCAGATCGAGGTCACCTTCGACATCGACGCCAACGGCATCCTGCACGTCTCGGCCAAGGATCTGGGCACCGGCAAGGACCAGAAGATCACGATTCAAGGCTCGTCCGGCCTGTCCAAGGACGAGGTCGACAAGATGACGCGCGAGGCCGAGCAGCACGCGGCCGACGACAAGCAGCGGCGCGAATCGGCCGAATCGCGCAACCAACTCGACACGACGATCTATCAGATGGAGAAGACGCTGCGCGAGCTGGGCGACAAACTGCCCGCCGAAAAGCGCACAAAGATCGAAGGCATATTGGCGGAGGCCAAGAAGGATTTCGAAAGCAGCGACGCCGGCCGGATGAAATCGGCCTTGGAGAAGCTCACGGCGGCGGGCGCCGAATTCTACGCCGACGCGGCCCAGGCGGGCAAAGCGGCCGATGCCGCGGCCGGCAATGCGCCGGGTGGCTCGCCCAGCGGCGGCGGCGGCCGCGAGAAGTCCGAAAAGAAGGCGGACGTCGTGGACGCCGACTTCGAAGTCGTAGACGAGGACAAGGGCGCGAAATAACCCCGGCCCGGTCGGTCGCGGCGGTCTCCCCGGGACTAGGCGCGACCGGCTTCATTCGCTTTTCTCCCAACCTCAAACAACTCAAACCCAATCCATATGGCCAAAGTCAAAATCAAGCCCATCGGTGATCGCGTGCTCGTAAAGCACCTCGAAGAAAAAGAGCAGGTCCGCGGAGGCATCATCATCCCGGACAGCGCCAAAGAGAAGCCGCAGGAGGCCGAAGTCATCGCGCTCGGCACCGGCAAGAAGGACGAGAACGGCAAGGTGCAGCCCTTCGAAGTCAAGGTGGGCGACCGCGTCCTCATCAGCAAATACGGCGGCACCGAAGTGAAGCTCGAAGAAGAGAAGTACACGCTGGTGCGCGAGGACGACATCCTCGGCGTCATCGCCTGAAGCGCCGCCCCACCCAGAATCTCAATCACATACAATCCAATCGAATAATATGCCTGCCAAACAACTCATCTTCGACGAGGCCGCCCGCCAGAAAATTTTACGCGGCGTCGAACTCCTCTCCAAGGCCGTCAAGGTCACGCTCGGACCGAAGGGTCGCAATGTCGTCATCGACAAGAAATTCGGCTCGCCGACCGTCACCAAGGACGGCGTCACCGTCGCCAAGGAAGTCGAATTGCCCGATCCGTACGAGAACATGGGCGCCCAGATGGTGAAGGAAGTCGCCTCCAAGACTTCCGACGCCGCCGGCGACGGCACCACGACCGCCACGGTGCTGGCCGAAGGCATCTATCGCGAGGGCCTGAAGAACGTCACCGCCGGATCCAACCCGATCTACCTCAAGCGCGGCATCGACAAGGCCGTGGAAGCCGCCGTCGCCGAATTGGCCCGCGTCTCCAAGAAAGTCTCCGACCGCGAAGAGATTCGCCAAGTCGCCACCGTGTCGGCCAATTGGGACGATACCATCGGCAACATCATCGCCGACGCGATGGACAAGGTCGGCAAGGACGGCACCATCACGGTCGAAGAGGCGAAGTCCATCGAAACGACGCTCGACGTCGTCGAGGGCATGCAGTTCGACAAGGGCTACCTTTCGCCCTACTTCGTGACCAACGCCGAGAGCGGAGACGTCGTCCTCGAGGACGCCTACGTCCTGATCAACGAAAAGAAGATCGCGAACCTGCAGGACCTCCTGCCCCTGCTCCAGACGATCGCCAAGAGCGGCAAGCCCCTCCTGGTCATCGCCGAAGAGGTCGAGGGCGAGGCGTTGGCCGCACTCGTGGTCAACAAGATCCGCGGCACGCTCAACGTGTGCGCCGTCAAGGCTCCGGGCTTCGGCGACCGCCGCAAGGCGATCCTCGAGGACATCGCGATCCTCACCGGCGGCCGCTGCCTGACCGAAGACCTCGGCATCAAGCTCGAGAACGTGACGGTCAGCGACCTCGGCCGCGCCAAGCGGATCGTGGTCGACAAGGAAAACACCACGATCGTCGAGGGTTCCGGCAAGTCCTCGGACATCCAGGGCCGGGTCAAGCAGATCCGCCGCCAGATCGATGAAACCACCTCCGACTACGACCGCGAGAAGCTGCAGGAACGCCTGGCCAAGCTGGCCGGCGGCGTGGCCGTGATCAACGTCGGCGCCGCGACCGAGGCCGAAATGAAGGAAAAGAAGGCCCGGGTCGAAGACGCCCTGCACGCCACGCGGGCAGCCGTCGAGGAAGGCATCGTCGCCGGCGGCGGTGTCGCCCTGTTGCGCACCGGCAAGGTGATCGACGCGCTCACGCTGGAAGGCGATGAGAAGATCGGCTCCCAGATCGTCCGTCGCGCCATCGAGCACCCGCTGAAGCAGCTATGCTCCAATGCGGGCGTCGACGGCGGTGTGGTGGTCAAGGAAGTCCTCACCGGCAAGGGCAACTCCGGCTACAATGTCGCGACCGACAAGTTCGAGGATCTGGTCAAGGCGGGCGTGGTCGATCCGACCAAAGTCACCCGCACGGCCCTCCAGAACGCGGCCTCGATCGCCGGGCTGCTCCTGACGACCGAGTGCCTCATCACGGAACTGCCGGAAAAGAAGGACGCGGCCCCCGCGCATCCCCCCGGCGGCGGCATGGACTACTGAGTCCCGACCGACCTGTCCGCGTTAAGTTTAACCGGCGCCTCCTCGCGGAGGCGCCTTTTTTTGTCCGGACGAGCCGCGCGCTCCCCCTTGCCCTGCGATCGGCGGTCCCTATTTTGCGGAATATGGAGGTCATCTTTCTCGGCACCGGCACCTCGCAAGGCGTCCCGTTGATTGCCTGTCACTGCGCGGTGTGCCGTTCCGACGATCCCCGCAACCACCGGACCCGCACGTCCATTCATGTCGTCATGGACGGACTGCACATCCAGGTGGACGCGGCCCCGGAATTCCGGCTCCAATGCGTCGCCAACCGCATCGAGCGGCTGGACCATTTTGTCCTGACCCACGGCCACTCCGATCATATTGTCGGCATGGACGATCTGCGCCGGTTTTGCGATCTGCGCGGCGGGACCGCCCTGCCGGTGTATTCCACCGCCGAGGGCTTGGCGCGGGTGGCCGCGATGTTTCCCTACGCCAATGTTGAGCGCCCCATCAGCCGAGGCTACCCGGCATTCGATTTGCGGGAAATGCCGACCGACCTGGAATTTCCCGGAGGGACTATCCGGTCGACGCTGCTGCCTCACGGCGGCATGAACACCCTCGGCCTCATCTTTACCGAAAAGAGCACGGGAAAGCGCCTGGCCTACTTTACCGACTGCAAGCGGGTGCCCAGGGAGGCGGTGGACTGGGCCAAAGGGGCCGATATGCTCATCCTGGACGGCCTGCGGCCCGAGCCTCACGCGACCCAT
>CAZWMF010000144.1:4095-8629 GCA_964634535.1 uncultured Opitutaceae bacterium
TGAGCATTCCGGAAGCCGTGATCGCCGCCCAGGAGATCGGGGCCAAGGCGACCTGGCTCATCCATTTGACTCACCTGTCCGACCACGCCGCAGCCGAAGATGGGCTGCCAGACGGCATCCGCCTGAGCTATGACGGACTCCGGGTCTTCCTGGGCGATGCCGCAGCCCAATCCGCGCCGGCGGCCGCCCACTAGATATTTTACATTCGATTAATTGTACATTGTTTACGCAATGTGCTAATCGCCAGTATACCCGGCGCGTAACTATGCGCCGCAGGCCCCGGAAGGCCGATCGGCCGGTTCGATCCGCCGACCCCAGGTCGGGGAATGTGGAGGAACTCGGAGCCCAAGTCGGGTACGGTGAATTATGACAAACTTGCGACTAGGATGTCCTTGCGGTTAAAGCATACTATTTTAATCTGGATTGCATCATGAAGCTTTCCCGGAAAGGCGAATATGCCCTTCGATCCCTCATCAATCTTGGGTTCGCCGCCGCCGCCAAGCGCGACCTGGTTCAGGTGACGGAGTTGGCTGAGGTGGAGCAACTCCCATCAAAGTTTTTGGAGCAGATTCTTCACAAACTCAAGGAGGCCGGTTTCGTGCAAAGCGCCCGGGGCAAGTACGGCGGATACCGCCTGGCCAAGCCTGCTCGCCAAATCCGAATTGGGGAAGTGGTCCGGCTGATCGACGGACCGCTGGCGCCGATCGGCTGTGTCAGCCACTCCGCTTATGAAAAATGCACGTGTCCGGACGAGCTCCACTGCGGTCTGCGGATGCTGATGCTCGATGTTCGCAACGCCATTTCCGGAATCCTCGACCGCTACACCCTGAGCGATGTCGTCGAGGTCACCCTGCGCAAAATGCGTCGGGATGGCATTCCCATTCCCTTCTCGGACGAAGCGGATGCGGCCGCGCCGATCTCACGCGTGCCGGCCCGCCTGGCGCGCAAGCTCGCCCAGTCCGCCAGCCGACCCGACATATCGCCCGCCTCCGGCGTCCTTCACCACCTGCTGGGCGACTACACCATCTGATGAAAAAGCTCCTGGCCCTACTGCTCGCCGCGACGCTCGCCGCCACCGCGGCGGCCAAGACCGTAGAATTGCTCAACGTGTCGTATGACCCGACCCGGGAGCTCTACGTCGACTATAACGCGGCCTTCGCCAAATATTGGAGGGCCAAGACGGGCGACGACGTCGTGATCAAACAATCGCACGGCGGCTCCGGTGCGCAGGCGCGCGCCGTGATCGACGGCCTGGAGGCCGATGTGGTCACGCTGGCCCTGGCCGCCGACATCGACAACCTGCACCGCCACGGCAATCTCCTCGCGGCCGACTGGCAAAAGCAACTGCCCGATAACTCGACACCCTACACGAGCACCATCGTGTTTCTCGTGCGGGCGGGAAACCCCAAAGGGATCAAGACCTGGGACGACCTGGTGCGGCCGGGCATCGGGGTGATCGCGCCCAACCCGAAGACGTCGGGCGGAGCGCGCTGGGCTTACCTGGCGGCCTGGGGCTACGCCGAGCGGACTTTTCACAGCAAGGACCGGGCGCGGGAATTCATCGCCAAGCTTTACGCCAACGTCCCGGTGCTGGATAGCGGCGCCCGCGGCGCCACCATCACCTTCTCCCAGCGGGGCATCGGCGACGTGCTGCTTGCCTGGGAAAACGAGGCGGTCCTCGCCATCCGCGAATTCCCCGATCAACACCTGCAGATCGTGGCGCCGCCGGAGAGCATCCTGGCCGAACCGCCGGTGGCGGTGGTCACCGAGGTAGCCGACCGCCACGGCACGACGGCGGTCGCACGGGCCTATCTCGAGTATCTGTACTCCGACGAGGGCCAGGACATCGCCGGTCGCAATTTCTATCGCCCGCGCAATCCGCGCTTTTTGGAAAAGTACGCCGGCCAATTCCCGCAGATCAAACTCTTCACGCTCCAGGAAGTCTTTGGCAGCTGGACCGAGGCCCAGAAGACCCACTTCGCCGATGGCGGCGTTTTCGATCAAATTTATCAGAAGTAGTCCTGCCCATGGCTGCCCTGCCCATCAACCGCCCCCCGCGCCCCCGTTTCCGACCGCCCACCATGGCGGAGGAAGCCCGCGCGTTCGCCCGTGCCCGCTGAGTCCCGCATGACGCCGGCGGTGGCGCCGCTCGAACATCCGGGCTTTCGCGGCACGACCTCGCCCAAGGCCCGGCGCACGCTGTTGCCGGGCTTCGGGCTGTCCCTGGGTTTCACGCTGGCCTACCTCGGGCTGATCGTGCTCGTACCGCTCTCGGCCGTTTTCGCCCACGCGGCGGCAATCGACCTGCCGGCATTCATCCAGGCGGCGACGAGCCCGCGGGTGCTGGCCGCCTACCAGCTGAGCTTTGGCGCTTCGCTTCTGGCGGCGCTGATCAACCTCGGTTTCGGCCTGATCGTGGCCTGGGTCCTGGTGCGCTACTCCTTTCCCGGCAAGCGCCTGGTCGACGCATTGGTCGACCTGCCGTTCGCCCTGCCCACCGCGGTGGCGGGCATTTCGCTCACCGCGTTGTACGCTCCGAACGGCTGGCTCGGCCGCGAGCTGGCCCCGCTCGGCATCCAGGTCGCCTTTACTCGGTTGGGCGTGCTCGTCGCCCTGACCTTCATCGGCCTGCCCTTCGTCGTGCGCACGCTGCAACCGGTGCTGGCGGAACTGGAACCCGACATGGAGGAGTGCGCCGCGACGCTGGGCGCCAGCCGGTGGCAGACGCTCACGCGCGTGATTCTGCCCGACCTCGTGCCTCCCTTGCTGACCGGCTTCGCCCTGGCCTTCGCCCGGGCGATCGGCGAATACGGCTCGGTTGTCTTCATCTCGGGCAATCTCCCGAAGCACACGGAGATCGTGCCCCTGCTCATCATCACCAAGCTCGAGCAATACGACTACGACGGCGCCATTGTGCTGGCCATCGTCATGCTCGTCGTCTCCTTCGTGCTCCTGCTGGCGATCAACCTCCTGCAGAAATGGAGCCGGCGTTCCCACGCGATATGACGTGATCGGACATTGGTCCCGATTGCATCCTGTTACAAATTCGATTCATCCCGTCCCCGCCCGCATGTCCGCCGCCCCCGCCGTCCTGCTCGCTGTCCGGAATAACCCCCGGCGAACCCCCCGCATCGCGGGCGATTCGGCGGCGACGCGGTGGCTGTTGACGGCCGTCGCGCTGCTGTTCCTCCTGTGTTTTCTGGTGCTGCCGCTCGCCGCGGTGTTCGTGGAGGCCTTTCGCAACGGCGTCCGCACGTATCTGGCCACGTTCCGCGATCCCGATGCCCTGGCGGCCATTCGCCTGACCCTGCTCACCGCCGCGATCTCCGTGCCGGCCAATGTGCTGTTCGGCATTTCCGCCGCCTGGCTGATCGCCAAATTCCGATTCCGCGGCAAGAGCCTGCTCGTCACCCTGATCGACCTGCCGTTCGCCGTGTCGCCGGTGGTGGCCGGCCTGCTCTACGTCCTGGTCTACGGGCGCCACGGCTGGTTCGGCCAGGCGCTCGAGGCCCATCATATCCGGATCATTTTCGCCGTGCCCGGCATCGTGCTCGCCACGACGTTCGTCACGTTCCCGTTTGTCGCCCGCGAACTCATACCGCTGATGCAGGCCCAGGGCGTGGACGAGGAATATGCCGCCATCACCCTGGGGGCCAGCGGCTGGCAGACGTTCTGGCGCGTGACCCTGCCGAACATCCGCTGGGGCCTGCTCTACGGCGCCATCCTCTGCAACGCCCGCGCGATGGGTGAATTTGGCGCCGTGTCGGTCGTGAGCGGCCATATCCGCGGGGCCACCAATACCGTGCCCCTGCACATCGAAATTCTGTACAACGAATACAATTCCACGGCGGCTTTCGCCCTGGCCTCGCTGCTCACGCTCCTCGCGCTGGTCACCCTCGTGCTGAAGAGCGCCTTGGAGTGGCGCCAGAGCCCGTCATGAGCATCGCCGCCCATCATCTGCTGAAGAAATTCGGCACGTTCACGGCCCTCGCGGGCGTGGACCTGCACGTGCCGCGCGGCAAGCTGGTCGCCCTGCTGGGCCCATCCGGCTCGGGCAAGACCACTCTCCTGCGGATCATCGCGGGCCTCGAACTATCGGATCCGGGCAGCGGCCGCATCCTCTTCAACGAAGAGGACGTGACCGATCTGCCCGCGGGCAAGCGCAAGGTCGGCTTCGTGTTTCAACACTACGCCCTGTTCCGCCACATGTCGGTCTTCGACAATATCGCGTTCGGTCTGCGCGTGCGCCGGCACAACCGGCCCACGTCGGCCGAGCTCGCCGAGCGCGTGCGGCATCTGCTCCACCTCGTGCAGTTGGAAGGGCTCGGCACGCGCTACCCGAGCCAGCTGTCGGGCGGTCAGCGCCAGCGGGTCGCCCTGGCCCGCGCCCTCGCGGTCGAGCCCAAAGTGCTCCTGCTCGACGAGCCGTTCGGGGCGCTCGACGCCAAGGTCCGCAAGGAACTGCGGCGGTGGCTGCGCCGCTTCCACGACGAGATCCACCTGACCACGGTCTTCGTCACGCACGACCAGGAGG
>CAZWMF010000145.1:0-8626 GCA_964634535.1 uncultured Opitutaceae bacterium
GGCCGCCGGCCCCGGCCCAGGCGGCGCCGCGCCGCGCGGGTCCCAACCGCCCAGGACGAACGCCGGATCGGCGTACGCGCGCATCGCCGCCGCATCGGCCGGCGCCGACAGCCGGCGCGAATCCGGCCGGCGCTCCCGCAGGTCGGCCGGCCGGCCGGCCGGCTCCCGGCTGCCGAATTCCCAAAAGCGCACCGCCGCCCCCGTTCCCGGCCCGTTGAACTGCCAGCCGACCGGACTCACCGCGTCGCCCAGGGTGCAGTCCGCCAGCACCACCTCGCTTTGGGGAAAGCGCGCCGGTTCGATCCGCGCGAGAAAATTGCCCATGACGCCGGGCAGCCCGTCGAAGGCGCAACGGTGGAAGACGAAGCCGTGATGGGTGCCGGGGTTGCGGACCTGCGCGTAAAAGGCGCCCGAACGCAGGGCGACAAACGTGCAGTCCTCGAAATACGCGGGCCCCTTGCCCCAGAGAAAATCGACGTCGCCCTCGATGTGGCAGGCCCGCACGTACGCGGATCCGTTGATCTGCAGGGTATCCTGGTGGCTGTACAGATCGAGGTGGTCGAGGAGCGCGCGGGCATCGGCCGAACCGTCCAGGATGATCGCTTCGGCCTGCGAGCCGCCGGGCGGGGTGGTGTTGCGCACGGTCAGGTTCGCCAGGACAAGCCCGTTGGCCCGCTCCGCCAGAAAGACGCCGCGCCGATAGGGCCGGCCCTGCGGGTTGAACCGTTCGTTGTCGGCATAGGCGATGACGGTTTGGGCCCGATCCTCTCCCCGGAAGGTCAAATTGGCCTTGTCGGCCACATGAATGAGTTCGTCGTAGGTGCCCTTCCGGATGAAGATGGTCACCGGCCGCAGGTTGCCGGGGGCGATGCAGTCGACGGCCCCCTGGACCGTGCAGAAGTCGCCGCGGCCGTCCCCGTCCACGGTGAGGCGCGCGGCGGCGGCGGCCGGCCGGGCCGCCGCCGCGGCCGATTGCCAGGCCGCCGGGGCGGCGGGCGGCGCATCGCCGGCCCGGGCCGCCGGAAAGCACGCCGGATCGATCGCGATGCCATAGGTCCGGCCGTAGGCCAGTTCCCCATTCCGGGGAAATATCTCGACCGTGCGGTCCGCCGCGATCACCGGGCGGCGGTGGTAGCCGGCCAGGCCGCCGATCGCCACGGTGGGCGCGGGAGCGGAGAGGTCGATCGATTCCACCGTCGCACCGCTCGCCGCCTCGTAGATCCGGATCGTGCCGGACGAACCGAGTCGCACCGGTTGGGCGAAGACGATCCGCAGCGGCGTGTCCGGGCAGACCGCCGTCGCGCCGGGCGCTGGAAAACAGGTCGGCTGGGCCGGCGCGGCTCCGGCCGGCAGCGCCGCGCCGACAAAACCCAGAAGGCCGGCCGTCCATGCGAAAATGCCCATGTCCAGCGATAAAAAACGACTCGTGTCCTAATTTGCAACCGCCGGTTCGGGCCGCCCCGATTTCATGGCCGATCCGAATCAGTCTTGGGTCAGGTGGACCACCCCGGCGCCCAGGATCAGCGCCGGCCCGGTTCGCGCGAGGATTTGGACGTGGTGCAGAACGATCGTGTCGGCGAAGCCCAGGCGCAGGCCCGTGGGCGCGTCGATACTGACTTGGTCCAGGACGAGGTTTTGGACCGGCATCTCCGGCAGGCCGGCGATCAGGCCGGCGTCCAGCCGGCAGCCCACGGCGCTCACGCGGCGCACGACGATGCGGCGCCACTCTGGCGTCGTGCTCGTGACGGGCTCGGCCGGCTCGCCGGCCGGCGCCATCGTGTCGGTCGTGGTGCCCTCATAGTGGCTGTTGAGCGTGATGGCGTGTCCGACGTCGTGCATGGTGAGATCTTCGAAGAGCAGGTTCTCCACCCGGCCGCCGTGCCCCCGATAGGATTTGAGCCGGATGCCGGTCTCCGTGCCCTCGAACGAGCAGCGGCGCACGACGAAATTGCGCACCCCGCCCGTGGTGCCGCTGCCGATGGAACAGCCATGGCCGTGCCGGAAAACGCAGTCGGTGATGAGGATGTCCTCCTCGACCCCCGAGCGGCCGCCCCCGCCGGCAATGCAATCGTCGCCCGTGTCGATCCGGCAGCGGGTGATCACGACCCGACGCGCCCCCTTCGGATCGATGCCGTCGGTGTTGGGCGAATCGGGCGGATTGACAATGCTCACCCCGTCGACCGCCACGTCCTCCGAATCGACGATGCCCAGATTGAGCGCCGGGGAATTCACGAGATTGACACCCTCCACCCGCACCTGGCGGCAGCGGTTGACGACGATCAGCGGCGGCCGCGGCGTGGTCTGGCCATTGATCTGCCGGCCGGTGACCGGGTCGCGCATCGCCCGGGCCGCCGGCCACCAGGCCGCGCCCTGCCCGTCGAACGTGCCCGCGCCGGAGATCATCACATCGTGGCGGCCGTCGACCCCCAACTGGGGCTGCAGACGGCGCCCCTGGCTCGCGTAATCGGCCGGCCGGGTCGAAAACCGGATCGTGGCCCCCGCGGCCAGCCGGAGGTTGATCCGGCTGCACAAAGCGATGGGCCCGGTCAGATAGACCCCCGGATCGACGACGAGGGTGCCGCCGCCCGCCTGCTCCACCGCCGCCACCGCCCGCTTGAAGGCGTCCGTATTCGACGCGGCTCCGTCGCCCACCGCGCCGAACTCCGCCAAACGCACCGTGTGATCGGGGATCAGTGGCACGAGCGGAAACACCTCGCCGGGGCCGGCGGACCGGGCCGCCGTCGCCCGCAGCAAACCCAAGGCCAAACAGGCAATCAGACGGAGGTTCATGGGGTGAAACAGGCTCAAAATCGGCGGGACGGCCGCGCGCTGTCAACTCCTCGGAAGCGGGTAGCTCGGGCCTGCGGTTCAAACCCGCGCCGGCCGGCCCCACCCCTGCGATTGACAGTCCACCAGCCGAATCAGACGGTGACCGGCTATCGATGAATCCCTCCGGGCAGCCGAAGCCAACGGACCGTATCGCCGGGGTGGCCGGACTAAAATCATGCGCGGCCTTCGGACTCCTGGTCGCGCTTGTGCTGGCCTGCTATTGGCCCGCGCTGCGCGGCGGAGAGCTCTGGGACGACGCGGCGCACATCACGCGGCCGGACTTGCGCGGTTGGATCGGGCTCGCCCGGATCTGGACTGCACCTGGGGAGACCCAGCAGTACTATCCCGTCCTGCACAGCGCATTCTGGGTCGAGCACCGCCTCTGGGGTGACGCCACGCTCGGTTACCACCTCGCCAATGCGCTCGAGCATGCCGCGGCCTGCCTGCTGCTGGCCCTCATTCTGCGGCGGCTGCGGCCCGCCGTGCCCCCGGGCGCCGAATGGATCGCGGCCGCCCTCTTCGCCGTGCATCCGGTGTGCGTGGAATCGGTCGCCTGGATTTCGGAGCAGAAGAACACGCTGTCGCTCGATTTTTATCTCCTGGCCGGCCTGGCCTATTTGAATTTCCACCGCACCCGCCAGATCGCACCGTACCTGGCGGCCAGCGCCTGCTTCATCCTGGCCCTGGGCACGAAGAGCGTGACCGCGACCCTCCCGGCAGCGGTCCTGGTCGTATTGTGGTGGACCCGGGGGGCCCTCGACTGGCGCCGGGATATCGTCCCGCTCCTGCCGTGGTTCGGCCTGGCGGTCGCGGCCGGCACGGTCACGGCCTGGATCGAGCGCACGATCATCGGCGCCCAGGGCGCCGAATTCAGCCTGCTGCCCGTCCAACGCCTGTTCCTGGCCGGCCGGATTGTCTGGTTCTACTTGGGCAAGCTCGTCTGGCCGACCGACCTCATGTTCATCTACCCGCGTTGGAACGCGGCCGGAGCCGGTCTTGCCTGGTCGGGATGGCTGGCCGGCGTCCTCGCGATCACCGTGGGCTGCGCGGCCCTTCGCCGGCGCACGCGCGGACCGCTCGCCGCGTGGCTTTTCTTCGTCGGCTCGCTCGCACCGGCTCTCGGATTCGTCGACGTCTATCCGTTCCGCTTTTCCTACGTCGCCGATCACTTTCAGTATTTGCCGGCCCTGGGCATCGTCGTCCTGGCCGCCGGTGGATTCGCCCGCTGGCTGGGCGGATTGACGGGCCCGGTCCGCTTCGCGGCCGCCGCGCTCGGCTGGGCCATCCTGACCGCGCTGGCCGCCCTCGCCCACCAGGCGAGCCGCCCCTACCGGAACAGTGCGGCGCTCTACCGGGCCACCCTGGAGCGCAACCCCGCGTGCTGGATGGCGCACAACAATCTCGGCGCGGAACTTGCCAAGTCCCCCGACGAACTGCCGCGGGCCCTCGCCCATTACCGGGAAGCCCTGCGCTTGAAACCGGACTATGCCGAGGCGCACAACAACCTGGGCTACGCGCTCGCGCGCATGCCCGGCGGCGCGACCGAAGCAATCGCCCAGTTTGCCGCGGCGCTGCGCACGGAGCCGGGCTTCATCGAAGCGCGCCTGAATTTGGCGAACACGCTCGCCCAAGATCCCGCGCGCCTTGAGGCCGCCCTGGCCCAGTACGCCGAGGTGCTGCGGCGCGACCCGGCCAATGCCGAAGCGCATTTCTGCGCGGCCAACGCCCTGGCGACCCGGCCGGATCACCGCTCCGACGCCCTGGCGGAGTTCGCGCAGGCCCTGCGGCTCCGGCCCGACTACGCCGAGGCGCAAGCCAATCTGGCGGGCGTCCTGGCCATGCTGCCGGGCCGGCTGGACGAGGCACTCGCCCATTACGAGGAGTCGCTGCGCCTCGATCCGAATCTGGCCCGGACCCACTATAGCCTGGCCGTGGTCCTGGAACGGCTCGGCGGACGCACGGCGGCGGCGCAGCGCGAGTACGAAGAGGCGCTGCGCCTGGACCCCGACTACGCCAAGGCGCACAACAATCTGGCGATCCTCTACGCCGAGCAGGGGAACCTCGCGCTCGCCCGGCGCCATTGGCAGGCCGCGCTTCGGCTGAAACCCGACTACGCCGACGCCCGGCGCAATTTGGACTTGCTCGACCGCCGCCGCCCGGCTCCCTAGCCGGCATCCGTCGCCATTTCCGGCGCTCCCGGCCTTGCTGGGCGAGGCCCGCGCCGCCAGGGTTGCGGTCATGACAAACGCGTCGGGGGAATCCCTCAACGCCCGGGGGCTCTTCGGCTACCTGTGGCGCAGTCGCCATCGCATGTGGGCGGGCACCGCCATTTCCGTGCTGCGCACCCTGGCGATCGCCCCCTGCCCCCTCATCTTCCAGAAAATCATCGACGCGGACGTCAAGGCCCGGGACCTGACCGGCGTCGCCCGGCACGCCGCACTGTTTGCCGGGCTGATGGCCCTGCACTGGTTTTTTTCGATCGCGGGCACCAACCGGATCGCCAAGAGCCTCGCCCAACTCATGGTCGAGATGCGCAGCCGGATCTTTTACCGCCTGCAGTTTCTCAGCTTCGCGCATCTGGACCGCCAGCAAACCGGACGGCTGCTCACCAAGTACGCCTTTGACACCCAGAAAATCGAGACGGTGCTGTTCTCGATCCTGAACCAGTTCATTCCCGGGATCATGTACGGCCTGAGCGTGTTTCTCGTGCTCGCGGTCCTGAACTGGCGGCTCACCGCGGTCCTGCTGGTCGCCCTGCCGGTCTGGGCAATCGGCAAATGGCGGTTTTTCGCCCGACTGCAGGACACCAATCGGCAGGCCCGCATTGCCCAGGAAATGCTCACCGGCACGGCCAGCGAATACATTTCCGCCCTCCGGCTGGTGCGCAGCTTCGGCGAGGAGGCCCAGGCCGAGCGGGAACTCGACCGCACGAGCGAGCACGTCGCCCGCCAGCGCATCGCCCAGTCCTGGGTCAACGCCAACTTTGGCACCTTCGCCTACGTGAGCACCCAACTGATCGCCCTGTTGATCGTGGGCGGGGGGGCGGTCTTCAGCATCCGCGGCGAAATGTCGCTCGGCACGCTCTTTGCCTTTGTAACCGCCCTGCCCATCCTGCTGTCCCCCGTCCAGCAGTTCATCGGCATCAGCGACCAGTGGTTCGCCGCCGAGGAAAGTTTCGTCAGCATCAAGGAGCTCGTCGATTCGCCCTATGTCGAGTCCTGGCGCGGCACGCTCCGGGACCGGCGTCTGACCGGGGCGGTCACCTTTGCCGAGGTGTCCTTCTCCTACCCCCAGGCCGACCATCCGGTCTTCAAGAATTTCTCGCTGCGCGTGCGCGCCGGCGAGCGGCTGGCCCTGGTGGGCCAGTCCGGCTCGGGCAAGAGCACGCTCGTCAACCTGCTCCTGGGCCTCTATGCACCGGCTTCCGGCCGCATCCTGTTCGACGACGTCCCGCAGGAAGCGTGGGACATGCGTTGGATCCGCCGCCAGCTGGCGGTCGTGATGCAGGAGAGCATCCTCCTGTCCGGGACGATCGCCGACAACATCCGCTTCGCCAAACCCGAGGCCTCCGACGAAGAAATCCAGATGGCCGCCCGAATGGCCAACGCCGAGGAATTCATCGCGCAAATGCCCGCCGGATTCAAGACGCTCGTCGGCGAGCGCGGCGTGACCTTGTCCGGCGGCCAGCGCCAACGCCTGGCGATCGCGCGGGCAATCCTGCGCAATCCCGCGCTCCTGATTCTCGACGAGGCGACCTCCGCTCTGGACTACGAGAGCGAACGGCTGATCCAGGAGGCTTTCGGCCGGCTGTCCGCCGGCCGCACGGTGATCACGATCGCCCACCGCCTCAGCACGATCAAGGACTCGGACCGGATCATCGTCCTGGCCGCGGGCGAGATCGCCGAGGAGGGCAGCTACGCGGGCCTGGTGGCGCGCGGCGGCGTGTTCGCCCGGCTGATCGCCGCCCAGAGCGCCGGCACGGATTTTCTGCCCGAATAGCCCGGGTGCCCCCCAGGTGCGGTTCCGGATGCAGGCGGTAGTGATTCCGCGCGGTGTCGCGGTCGACCCGCGGCCGTAATCGGACTGCCTACCGGCCGCCCAATCAGCTGGCGACGACCGCTTTCCGCACCGGTAGCGCCACCACGGCGAAGAAAACGGCAATCCCGACGACGCCGAAGAGCGACTCGCACTCGAGCATCCCGCTGGGGCCCAGGCGGATCTCGGCCCAGCCGAGCACGAGTCCCATGTACCAGATGGGAAAATTGGAGATCGAGGCAAAGGCGTTGTACTTGGTGGCGGCATTGCCCGCGCCGATCGCCTCGAGGACAAATGCCGAAAACGCCGCGTAGCACATTCCCGTGACCAGGCTATAAACGAGATTGCCCACGATATAGGCGTCCCGGGTGAAGGGCGATGCGGCCATCGCGACCGTGGTGAGCGCCATAAGAGCGCCGTAGGCGACATACGCGTTCCGCGGCCCCCATCGGGTGCAGCCGTAACCGCCCAGGATGCAGCCGCCCATCGAGAGAACGCCGCCGATAAATCCTTGGATCATCGAGACGTCGTCGGCGTCCACCTTCCACCGGGCGGCCACGGAACCCATGGTCAGGACGCTCGAGGCCGCGCCCGTGCCGACCGGCAGGAAGCACAGCAGCGCGCAGAGGATGCCGACCCGCGAACGGATCACCGACCAGAATTCCAGGACCACGCCCTGCACCGCGGCGCCCACCCCGCCACCCGCTGACTCCGCTGGAACATCGGGCAGGAAAAACAGCGCTCCGGCGCACACCCCCATCAAGGCCGCGAGGATCAACCCGGTCTCCCAACGCGCGGCCAAATGGGTCAAGAGCCAGAGTCCGATGCCGCCGCCGATCCCATTGCCCCCGAAATAACCCGCCTGATACCAACCGCTGGCGCGCCCCAAGTCGGCTGGCGCCGTCAGGTGGGCGATCATCGCTTCGACCGCAAAGGCGAGGAAGGTGGAGGCGATCGACATGAGAAGAACCAGCCCCAACATGAGGTGAAAGGTGCTGGGATTCAGGTGGACCACCGTGCAGGCGAACATCCCGGCCGCGCAGGTCAGCGTTCCGATGAGGTACCAGCGCCGGCGCGACAAGCAGATGTCGGACACGGGCGCCCACAGGGCCTTCAAGACCTGCGGGAACATATTGACCGCCACCAACACGGCGCTCTGCTCAATGCTGAGGCCCGACCCGGTGGCCAGAAACACCAAGGCCACGCCGACAAATCCCCCCGAGGCGCCAAAGGGCGCGCCGAGGACCGAGTAAACCACCGGATGACGGCGCACGGGCATCCGTCAAGCCCACCGCCCGCCCATCGATTGTAAAGCGCGAACCTTCCGGCCAACTCGCGCCCGGGACGCCGCGCCAACGCAAAGCGAAGCCGGGCCACCCGCCGCACCGAACCACAGCGAAGCCGGGCCTCAGGCCGCGCCGTAGCGCAGCGAAGCCGGACTACAGGCCACGCGTAGCGCAGCGAAGCCGGGCCCCAGGTCACGCCGTAGCGCAGCGAAGGCGGACGGCCCGACAATCTTCTCAGACAGTCCGTCCAAGCCACTGCATCATTGTCAATTCCCCGCCCCCTTGCTCCCATCGTCGCGCCCATGTCACCCCGGTCCGCCCGGCGGCTTGCCGCAATCGCAGTGCTTTCGGCCCTCGCGCACCCCGCCAGCCCCGCGGCCGCGCCGTGGGTGCCCGACCAGCGCGACGGCACGTACCGAAATCCCGTCCTTTTTGCCGACTACTCGGACCCGGATGCCGTACGCGTGGGGAACGAT
>CAZWMF010000146.1:0-1823 GCA_964634535.1 uncultured Opitutaceae bacterium
CTCAGCGCCCTCAATGGTTCGCTTGCCCGGCTGGGCGACGACGCGCCCGGCGACAGCCGGGCCCTGCGCGATTACCGCGAGGACGCCCGCCGCCGCCTGTTCGACCTGCGCGAAGTCTGGCTGCGCGTCATTTCCGAGTGCCGCGTCGAATTGAACCGGCCGGTTGAGGAGGAGTAACCCCCCGCTCGCGGCGCCTCGCGCCGTTCGCCAACTATCCCGATAGTCGGGGCGGCGGGGCCGTCCGCCTATTGATGCGTCACGCCCGGGCGTCCGCCGAGGTGATTTGGTTCTCGCCTGGCTCGCGGTGCGACTTGGCGCTCGCCTGACGTTCGCGCGTTTTCCTCACCCGCGGGCCGGACCGACCGGCATCCGTCTCGGGCTCCGCCCGGCGACCGAATCTTTCGACGCGAATGCAGTTCGTTAATATTTTTGGCCGCGCATCGACTTGGCGCCGGTTCGCCCGCATGCTCCCTCCGCATTCGCAACTCTTCCGCCCTCTTCGGCGCCATGAAAAAGTCCTTCACCGCCAGCGACGCCCACACCGCCTTCGCCTATTTTACCGTCGGGCGCGATCCGTCGGAACTGCACCTCAAGGAATTTGACGAAGTCGTGAGCCGGCTCCAGGAACTCGCGTTGGACGGCAAGGCCCAACTGGCCTACCTCGACGACGAGCGTCCAAACAAGGTGGTCGCGTACCGCTTCACCTCGGACGAAGCGTTCGGCAAGCATTTCAACGAATTGGTCCGCCTCGGCCCCGCGCTGGAGCACGGCGCCTGGCGGCTCTTCGCCGATCAACACCAGTTCAAGGAATTCCTGGCCTGACGCGGGCGCCCACGGCACCGCCGCATCGCCCGGACCAGCCGCCCCGATCCGGAATCTGTCGGCTCAGTGCAGTCCGCAGCCGCGCATCCGGCAATCGACGTCGGCGATGTGGGTGGTCACCCAGTCGATGGACTCGCGGTGCACGTCGCGGATGACGGAGGCCGGCGTGCCGCTGATCATGAGCAGGCTCAGCCAATTGCCCAGCTTCCCCAGAAATTGCCGGTGGGCGGCCTGATTGTCCGCAATCGCCGGACAGTTGATGCGCCGCATGTACGCTTCTTCCCGCGCAAAATGGCCCGCGGCGTACTTATGCAGGAATCCGATCAATTCGACGACGCGCTCGCGGCCGGCGCCCTTTTCAATCGCCTCGTTGAGGGACGCCAACTGCCGGAAGACCTCGCGGTGTTCTTCGTCGATATGCGGGTGACCGGTTTCCAGTCGGGAATCCCAGGAAGTCATGGTTGGTTCAGGTTTTGCCGGAAAACGCGGGGAATCGCGGCAAATCGCTACTACGGGATATTAGCCGAAATGGCCCCGGTCGCCTGCGCCGAAATTGGCTTTTCCCACCCATTGGCTGGCGCGGACCCCCGCGCCGGCCCTCAGGGCTTGGTCAGCACCGCGATCGATTGCCAAAACGGAGCGGTCAGGTCGTGCAGGACCAACGGCGGCCCCAGCCCGATCCACGCCTCCGGCCCGTCGTACACCCGTTCGAGCCTCAATCCCAGGCGGCCGCACCAGCGCTCGATCGTGTTTCGATTCAAAAAATGCACGATCGGCCGGTTCGGCGACTGATCGGCCAGCGAACTCTCGAACGTGGCCCAATGGTCCTCCACGCTATAGTCCAGGAACGAGAAAACCACCCGTCCGCCGGATTTGAGCATCCGCTTCGCGTCGCGCAAGTAGGCGTAGATGTCCTCGTCCAGAATGTGCGTGAACACACTGAAGAACGTCACCCATTCGACCGTAGCGTCCGCCGCCGGCACGGGTGGCGCCACCGCGAC
>CAZWMF010000146.1:1833-8565 GCA_964634535.1 uncultured Opitutaceae bacterium
AGTCGGCCCGGCCGGTGCGCTGCCGGGCGTAGTCGACGATTTCGGGCAACAGATCCGTGCCGAGAAACGGTCCGGCGTGCTCGGCGGCCAGCCGCACCGAGAGCCGACCCGTGCCGCAGCCGACATCGACCACCGCCTGGTGGCTCTCCAGCCCGAGGTTGCGCAACACGCCCAATTCCAAGAGACCGACCCAGTGATCGGTGTCGCCCCCCAGCAATTCCATCGCCCGGGCGGGGCCGTGCTGTTCCGGCAGGGCCATCAGGTGCGCGGCATACGAACTTATGTAATAAGCGGGATATGGGTACCGGCGCGGAACCCACCGCGCCCCTCACGGCACATCGTAAATCTCAACTAGCCCAACGCCCGTCGTGGCGTTGAGTCCGCTCACCTGCGCCGTGTAAGCCCCCGGCGGCAGGGTGACGACCAGGGCGCAATCGGGCGAACCGGCCGTCAGTGAGAAGGCATACAGACTACTCATGACCGTCGCCGTGGCCGTCTGGATGCCCGCGGCCACGGTCGACGGGCCAGTGACCGGCGCGTTGCTCCAGCCGGTGTTGGTCGCCACCACCGCGTCGGTGCTGTCGAACAGCGTCAACTGCGGGGTCGCCAGGACACCCGGCAGATTGAAGGGCGCCTGCCCCAGGGCCGGGCCCACGCCCCGGATCAGAATCGTCTCCGAACTCGTTCCGGAAATCACAAACCCGGCCACGAGAACGCCGGAGCCGGTGTTGACGAACGCCCGGGCCGACAAATTGATCAAATGCGCAGTCGGCGTGCCGGTGTCGGCATCGTAGAGTTCGGCCAGGGCGACCCCGGTCGTGCTGCCCACGCCGCTGACTTCCACGGTATAAGCGGCCGACGGCAGGCCCGCGACGAGCGCGCTGTCGGCCGAGCCGGTGGGCAGCGTGAATGCATAGACCTGGTTGAACACGTTCGTCGTGGCCGCCGCGATCGTCGCCGCCACCGTCGAGCCACCCCTCACGGATGGGTTGCTCCAGCCCGTGTTCGTCGCAATGACCGCGGAGGTGTTGTCGAAGAGGCTCAGCTGCGGCGTGGCCAGGACGCCGGAGACCGAATATTTGGTGAGGATCGGCCCGTCCCCGCGCATCAGGACCTGCTTCGCGCCCGTGCCCCCCACCACAAATCCGGCGATCAGCACCTGGGCGCCCGTGCCAACGTACGAGCGGGACGACAGATTGATCAGGTGGGAGGTCACATCGACCGTCACCGTCGCCGGCGCCGTGGTCAGCGCATTGCCGGCGCTCGTCACGACCGCGGTGTAATTGCCGGCTTGCGTGGTGCCGATATTGGGCAGGCTCAGCGTCGCCCCCGTCGCCCCGGGGAGATTCGCGCCATTGAATTGCCACTGATAGGTGAGCCCGCTACCCACCGCATTGATCGTCAGCGTGGGACTGGCGCCCGCCGCCACCGTCTGCGCGGCGGGGCTGATCGACGGAGCGGTGACCGCGAGGGTCGCCGTGAAGCTCGACAGTTCGGACGTTCCGTAGCTTACCTCCACCCAATACGTGCCCGCCGCCGAAGGCAGGACGTTGCTCACCGCGTAGGTCGCGCTGGTTGCCCCGCTGATGGCCGTTCCGTTAAAATACCACTGGTAAGTCAAGTTGGTCCCGCCGGCGACCCCCACGGAAAAACTCGCCCCGGCGCCCTCCGCCGCGGTTTGCGCGGCCGGCTGGGCCGTGATGGTGGGCGCGCTCGTGTTCGAGCCGGGCGCGATCTTGTAAATCGCGTTGCCGGTCGTGTCGGCCACGTACAGGGCCCCGTTGTAATAGAGGAGCCCGCCCAAACCCTTGAACGGCGTGCCGGATACCCAGGCGGTCGGCGTGCCGTTCGGCAGAGGAATTTGCCAGATCGTGTTGTTGGCCCCGGCATCGGCCACATAGATATTGCCCCCGCCCACCGCCACCCCCGCCGGTTGCACCAGGGGGGCCCCGGAAACAATCTTCGAAAAGCTCGAGCCGGTCGTCGGAATAGTCACGAGGTCGGGCGTGGCCCCGCTCGTGCCGGCGTCGACGATGTACAGGACGCTTTGGTACGCCGCGACGAGATTGCGCTGCTCCGGGGTCGTGTACCGCACCCCGCCCAACTCGACCAGGCCCGATCCGTTGGTCGCCAACTTGAAGACCTTGCCGCCGGAAAAGTCGGTGGCGTAAAGCAGCGTGCCATCGGTCGCTAGCCCGCTGCCGTCAAAAATAACCTGATTGCTGGGGCTATTGTAAATGGGCGCGACCGCGCCGCCGCCGGCAGCCGGCGCGCTCAAAATCTGCGTATCGGTCAGGCTGCCCGAATTGGGATCGATCCAATAGAGCGTGCTGCCGAGAAACACCAACTGCTGCGGATTATACGCCGGATAGAGCGACGTGGCCGCCCCGCCGGCCAGCGGCACCCGAAAGATCGCCTGGTGGCTCGTGGCGTTCTGGATCGGATCGGAGGTCTTGGCGTTGGTCCCGTCCACGAACAGGTTCGTGCCGTCGGTCGCCAACTCCATTGGCCCATGGAGCGACGCATCGTTGGCGAGCAGCGTCGTCACGACCGGCGCTCCGGTGGCCGGCGCATTGACCGTGAGCAGGGCACCGGTCGAGGTCGCCGAGCCGACGCTGTTCGTCACCACGCAATCGTAGAGGTCGCCACTCAACCCGGCCGCGGCGCTGACCACGACCAGGCTCGCCTTGGTCGAGCCAAAGATCGCGCTGCCGTCCGTCAAATTGGTCCAGGTTACCCCGCTCGTCGTGGACACCCGCCACTGATAGGTAGGCGCCGGACTGCCGGTGGCGACGACCGTGAAGGTGGCGCTCCCGCCGGTCGTGGTGGTCTGCGCCGCCGGCGGCGTCGTCACGGTGGGCGCAAAATTCACGGTCAAGAGGGCCGACTGACTGGTCACCGTGCCAGCGGAATTCGTGGCCACGCAGGCGTACAGATTGCCGCTCATCGCCGCCCCCGCGGCGATCAGGTTGAGCGTGGCCGTCCGCGAGCCGGTGGTGCCGCTGCCGTCGGACAGGTTGGACCAGGCCCCGCCGCCGTTCGTCGAAACCTCCCACTGATAGGTCGGCGTGGGAGTGCCGGTAACCCCAATCGTGAACGTGGCGGTGCTCCCGGCCGTGACCGTCTGCGCCGTCGGCTGGGTCGTGATCGCCAAGGTTCCGGTCA
This sequence comes from uncultured Opitutaceae bacterium, assembly GCA_964634535.1. Classification (GTDB taxonomy): domain Bacteria; phylum Verrucomicrobiota; class Verrucomicrobiia; order Opitutales; family Opitutaceae; genus Palsa-1447. The sequence continues at coordinate 4,999 of CAZWMF010000146.1, forward strand.
CGCTCAAAGTCGCCGACTGGCTCGTCACCGAGCCCTGGCTATTAATGACCACGCAGGCGTATTCGTTTCCATTCAAAGTCACGGCGACGCCGCTCAGGGTCAAAGTCGCGGTGGCCGAACCGCTGATGCCGGTGCCGTCGGTCAAGCGGCTCCAGGTGGATCCGCCGTTGGTCGACACCTCCCACTGGTAGGTGGGCGCCGGGTTGCCGCTTGCTACGACCGAGAATATCGCACTGCCCCCCGCCGTGACCGATTGGGCGGCCGGTTGGGTGGTCACGGCCGGAGCCGCCAGCGCCAGCGTGAGCGCGGTGGCCAGCAAATTGCCTGTCGCGTCGTAGGTATAACCGACCGCCTGGCCGTTTGCGTAGGTCACCTTCACCAGGCGACCGGCGGCATCGTAGGCATTGGTCTGAGCCCGCACGGTCGCTCCGCCAAAAAGAATGACCGCGATCCAGAGCCGCCAGGCTGGGTGCATCCCCATGAAACGGCGGACCGGCCCGCGCTCCGCCCGGGATTTGCGCAGCCCAGCCGGAGTCGGGCTCCAGCGCACAGCGGTCGATCGAAATCCCCAGGGCATCAGTACAGTGAGAATATGGGCACCGGCGTGACCGCCTGCGCCCGGGCATAGGCCGTTCCGTAATCGGCAAGCAACCCGGCTCCGTGGTAGGGGGTCGTCGAACCGTTTTCGCCGAGCCAGCCGCCCGGATAAAGTTTGTCGACCCCGGTATAAATCACGGATACGGCCGCACCCGCCAGACCTCCAAATGTGCCGACTCCGGCAACGATCGTGTCCGTTCCCAGCTTTTGGGCTGAAACGGTGCCCTTATTGTAATTATACGAGTCCAAGGCGAGCGAACCCAGGGTCAGAACGCCGCCCAGGTCTTCCACCAAGGGGGCCACCTTCGTGGTGGTGATTCGCGCGACACTGCCACCACCCCATCCACTCTGATAGAACTTCAAATTAGACCCCAGGGTGGCGATTCCGGCAACGTTGCCATATTGGGCGCCGGTTTGAACCACGCCGGCTCCGGCGAGCGTGTTGTCGAGGGCGTCCAGTGTCCCCTTCGTTGGGCCATGGCCCGCGCCGTTGCCCGGTAAGATCGCAAACGGCTGGGTCCACCCTTTTTCGTCGGTCGAAACCGTGCCCGGTGCGGGGCTCCCCGAGCCCGAGACGACGGGCCCGTTGAAGTCGCTTCCGGAGTCCGGCAGCCAATTAAATCCCCGGACATCGGTGCGATTGGCCGGATTGTCGCCGACATAGGCATAGCGATCGGCGCTGCCCGGAACCGCCACCGAGCCCAGCCAGGGGTCCGGCTGCAAGAAACGCCGCACCTGGGGGTTGTAGGTGCGGGCGCGCATGAAGACCAAGCCGTTCCCATCGGTCTCCACGCCGGCCTGGCCGAGGTATTGAAACGCGGTCGCCGTGTCGCCGGTTTGGGCGATGATTTCGCCGTAGGGTCCATAGTCGACCCGTCCGGTCACGGTTCCGGCCGCTTCGGTCAGGGCGACCGTGCTGCCCTGGGCGTCGGCGTGCAGGTAGCGCACGGTGGTGGCGTCGGTGTCCTGGTAGATCAGACCCAGTCCGTAAACGTAGCGGGTTGTGCTGCCGCCGGACGTCGTGCTCACCAGGAGTTGGCTCAGGGGGGCGTTGGGATTGACGACGTAGGTCGTCGTCGCGCTGGCTGCCGTTTCCTGCAAACGCCGGTTTTCGGCGTCGTAGGTGTAGGTGATGCCGCCGGCCGACGCCAGGCGGTCGCGGGCGTCGTAGGTCGCAGGCGCCAAAACTCCGCTCAATGGCGTGGTCAGCATGTCGCCATTGAGATTGGCGCTCACCGCCTGGCCGGCATAGGCGGTCAGCCGGTCGTCGACGTCGTAGGTCAGCGTGAGCGCGGTCGGCGCGTAGACGGATGGCGCCGGGCTGCGCGTCGTCGCCAGCCGCTTGCCCGCCGCGTCATACGTGTAGGCGCATTGCACGATCGTGGAATGGTCGCTGGCCGTGTCCGCCAAGCCGGTCAGTTGCCCGGCCGCATCGAAGGTCTGGGTTTGCACCGTGCCGTTCGGGCGCACGGTCTTCACCAGGCGGCTGTCGGCATCGTAGGTGTATTGCGTGACCCGGGCGACCCAGTCGGTCACGGTGGCCAGCCGGTTGTCCGCATCATAGGTATACGTCACCTTCTTGCCGTCGGGATAGGTCAGCGTGATCAGGTTGCCGTTGGCGTCGTAGTCGTATTGGAGCACGTTGCCATTGGCGTCGGTGAACCGGGTCAACCGGTCGAGGGCGTCGTAGGCGTAGCCGATCGACTTGGCGCCTTCGACCACGCTCAGCCGGCGGTTTTTCGCATCATAGGTTGTGTCGACCTCGCTCAGCGGATCGACCAGCTTGGTCAGCCGACCGGCCGCGTCGCAGGTCAGGACGGCAGCATTGCCGGTCGGATCAACGATCTTCGCAAGCAAGCTCCGGGCGTCGTAGGCGTAGGTCGTGATCCGCCCGCCGGCGCTCGTTTGCGTAGTCAGCCGATCGACGTTGTCGTAGGCAAACGTGAGCGCGGCCCCGAGCGCGTTGGTCATGCTCGTGCGGTTGCCGTCCGCGTCAAAGCCCTGGGCGATCTTTTGGGATAGCGGATCGGTCGATTGGACCAACCGGCTCAAGGCGTCGTAGCTCAAGCCGGTCGCGTTGCCCAGCGGGTCGGTCGACTGGCTCAGGCGCCGCAGCGCGTCATAGGTGTAAACGGTCTTCCGGCCCAGGGCGTCGGTCAGGCTGACCGGTTGATTGCGGGCGTCGTAGGCCATTTGCGCGACCGGATTTCCCAGCGGGTCGGTCACTCCCGTCAGGTTGCCCACCGCGTCGTAGGCGAAGTGGGTGATATTGCCGAGGGGGTCGGTCCGCGCCGTCAGCCGGCCCACCGCGTCGTAGGCGAACGCCGTCGCGTTGCCCCGCGGATCGGTCGCGCGGGTCGGTCGGTTCTGCCCGTCATAGGCAAATTGGGTAACTCCACCCAGCGCATTGGTGCTCGACAGGATGTTGTCGTTCGCGTCGTAAGCCCAGGTCGTGACCCCGCCCAACGGATCGGTGGCCGAGGCGCGCCGGTCGCGTGCGTCGTAGGCATAGGTCCAGGCATTGCCCAGCGGATCGGTTTGCTTTGTCACCTGGCCGCTCGCGCTATACGCGAAGGTCCGCACGGCCCCGGTCGGATCGGTGACGCCGGTGACCCGCCCGACCCCGTCATAGGCCACGGTGGTTTTGTTTCCCGCCGGATCCGTCACCGCGGTCAAGCGGCCCCCGGTGTACCCATAGGTCGTGGTGTTGCTCCGCGCGGAGACCATCGTGGCCAACACCGCGTTCGTCCCGTAGGTGTACACGGTCGCGCCGCCCGCGAAATCCACCGCCTTGAGCAGATCGTTCTGGCCGTCGTAAGTAAAGGTCGCCGTACCCCCGGCGGCGTTGACCACGCTCAGCACGTTGTGGCTCGCGTCATAGGTGAACGTGGTCTGCTTGCCCAAGGCATCGACCGCCGTCAACGGATTGCCGTTACCGTCGTAGGTGAACGTCGCATTGCGGCCGAGCGC
>CAZWMF010000147.1:0-6331 GCA_964634535.1 uncultured Opitutaceae bacterium
TCACGGGCGTGGCGGTGGACGCTGAGGGGACCGCGTATGTTGGCGCGTCCGTGTACATCTATTATGGCCTTTCCCTCGCTCCGCCGTTTTATGGCGCCGCGGTCTTCGAGGTGACGAGCGGGGAAACCCTGATCCGTTTGTGGGAAGCGGGGGATACCGGCGATGGCCCGGCCGGATTGCTCACGATCGGCAGCACGGGCGCGGTTTGCGTGGTTGCAGGCACCACGGTTTATTCGAGCAACGACGGAGGCACAGGGAGCTTATCGCTTCTAGGCTCCCCGCTCGGATTCGCGCCTCCGAGTGCGATAGCGGCCGATTCCGGCGGACTGCTCTACGTAACCAGTTCGCTGACCCATTCGATCGCGGTCGTCTCACTCCTGGGTAGTGGGTCGAATATAGCCAATCCTTTGGCGGGCGGAGCGCTCGCCTTCGGCGCCAGCGCGACGCTCACCTTGACGGTCGACGATCCCTTGACGCCCGTCACCTACCAATGGCAACTCGACGGATCGAATATCTCCGGAGCAACCGGGTTGACCTTCGTGACGGATACACCGGGTAACTACACCGTCGAGGTGACCGATTCAGTCGGTTCGGAAACGAGCAGCGCCGCGGTGGTGACCGCCGCGACGCGCCTGGCGAATATTTCCAGCCGTGCCTACGTCGGCACCGGGGACAGCGTCGAAACGGCGGGCTTCGTGGTGTCCGGTCCGCCGGGTATTACGGAGCAGGTCCTGGTGCGCGGCGTAGGTCCGTCGCTTGCCCAATTCGGGGTTACCGGCCTATTGGCCAATCCGGTGCTGACCCTCTACGACGTCCGGGGCGACGTCGTGGCCGCGAATGCCGGGTGGACGACGGCGACCAACGCGACGCAGATCGCTGCCGCCGCCACGTCGACCGGTGCCTTTGCGCTTCCGGCCGGCAGTGCGGACTCCGCCCTCCTCGTCGATTTGCCACCCGGCGATTACACGGCGCAGATCAGCGGACTCAATGCCTCGACCGGCGTGGCGCTGGCCGAAGTTTACGAGATGAACAACGGCGATCCCGAACTCGTGAACCTTTCAACGCGCGCATTCGTCAGCATTGGATCCAGCGTGGAAATCGGTGGGTTCGTGGTGACGGGATCGCAGCCGGCCAAGGTGCTCGTGCGGGCCGTTGGCCCCGCGCTGGGCAAATTTGGCGTGAGTGGAATATTGGCACAACCGTCGCTTACGGTCGTGGACCATTTGGGAAATCCCATTGCCGCCAACACCGGTTGGTCGACCAATGCCGACCCGGCGGCGATCGCCGCGGAAATGACGGCGACGGGCGCGTTCGCCCTGCCGTCCGGAAGCGCCGATTGCGCCCTGCTCCTCACGCTCCCGCCCGGGGAATACACGGCAGTCGTTTCCGGGGTGAACGCCACGAGCGGAATTGCGTTGGTCGAAGTGTACCAAGCGCCCTGAACGCGGAACCTCGGACGCGGGGCGTTCGCGGCGCCTTTGCCGGAGCGAGACCGACCAATCGGGAAAACGCCCCGCCGGCGCTCTTGGCCTTGACCCCGGCGAATACTCCCGGTCCGGCCTGCGCCGGCTATTTTGGAACCATGGCGCTAAACGGGACGATATAGGCCTGAAGGTAGACCAGGACGCCCATCAGGATGGCTAGAGCCAGGCTGTGCCGGAAGACGTAGCGCAGAATCGCGCTTTCGTGGCCGAACCAGTTCGTGGCCGTGCTGGCGACGACGATGCTCTGCGCATCGACCATCTTGCCCATGACGCCGCCGACGCTGTTGGCCGAGCACATCAGTACGGGACTCAAGCCGAGCTGTTGAGCGGTGATCTTCTGGAGACTGCCGAAGAGCACGTTGGAAGCCGTATCCGATCCCGTTAGCGCCACGCCCAACCAACCGAGCAGGGTGCCAAAAAACGGGTACCAGGCGCCGGTCCGGGCGAGCGCCAGGCCGAGCGTTGCGTCGGTGCCCGAATACTTGGTCACATTGCCGAGGGCGAGCATCGCCGCGATGGTCAGGAGGGAGAAGCGAATGCGCCAAAGCGTCTGGGCATAGGTGCGCAGCATCGCCCGCCAACCGAAGCCCATGACGGTGCCGGCGACCAGCGCGGCCGCCAGGATCCCCGTGCCGGTCGCGGACAGGAAATTGAACTTTAATTCGGCGGCCTCCGGTTTGGTGTGGGCCAGAGCCACCGGCGGAGTCCGTTGCACCACTTGGTCCAGATGCGGCATGGCGAACGTCGGCGCGGCGATCCGATCGAGCGCGGCCTTAACCGGCGGCAAGCCCCAGCACAGAATGAATGCGGTCAGAATGATCCAGGGTGCCCAGGCGGCCAGGACGCCCGCGCGGGCAGACTCCCGCGGAGGCGGGGCCACCGCCGGCTCCTCGAAGCGCCGGGTCGATCCGTCGCTGAGGTATAGGGTTTTCGGCCGCCAGATTCGCACGAGAACGACGGTGGCGCCGATTGCGGAGGCCCCAGCGGTGATCGAGGCCAGCCACGGGCCGTGGAAATTCGAGAGGAGCAGTTGGGGAACGGCGAACGCCAGACCCGCGGTGAGCGCCGCCGGCCAGACGCCGAGCATGGCCCGCCAGCCGGCGAATGCGGCCACGATCCAAAACGGAATCAGCAGCGAGAAAACAAACAGTTGTCGCCCCGCCATGGCCGAAAGCGACCGCACATCGAGCCCGGTCACCTGGCCCAGCGTGGTGATCGGTATGCCCAAGGAGCCGAAGGCGACGGGGGCGGTGTTGGCGATCAGCGCAAGACCCGAGGCATGGAGCGGCTTGAAACCGAGTTGGATCAGGATCGCCGCGGTAATGGCGACCGGTGCGCCGAAACCGGCCATGCCCTCCAGCAACGCGCCGAAGGCGAACGCAATCAGGATCAACTGGATGCGCGCGTCGGGTGCGACCGAGGCCAGGCTCTCCCGCAGCGTGTCCAGGTGGCCGCGTTGCACGGTGAGCCGGTAGAGGAACATCACGTTGGCGACGAGCCAGCCGATGGGGAAGAGACCGTAGGCCGCGCCGAAGAGGGCGGAACTCAGGGCGACGTCCAGCGGCATCCGGAAGACGCCGAGGGCGAGGAGCAACGCGATTGCCAGCCCGAGCAAGGCCGCCCGATGGATGCGAATGTTGAGCAGCGCGATCGAGCCAAGCAGTCCGACGATGGGCAGGGCGGCCGCCAGCGTGGACGCCCACGCGCGGCCCAGGGGATCGTAATGCTGCGGCCAGATCGGCATGCGGATGTTTTGGGGGCTGGGCGCCAACGCGCCTCCAGCGCCGGGGTTGGGTCCGGACTTTGGGCGCCGCGGCCGGTCCGGTCAAGGGGAGGCGGCGCCCGCGGTGGAGTCAAGGCCGGGCAATCCCGGTAACCCGCTACTCCGCGTCCGCCATCGCCGGTTCCTCGGCGACCGCTATCGCGCTCGGGCTGTTTAGCCCCGTCACCAAGCTCGCGTTCACCACGGCGCCGGCCACCGTGAATTTCCCGATCGTGCCGTTGCCGCTCAGGACATAGAGAAACGGGCCGGACACGGCGATGCCGACGGGGTTGGGCAGGTTGGTCACGAGCGCGCGATTGATCGGGACGCCCGCGGTCGTGTATGCGCCAATTGCCCCGGCGGAGTCCACGACGAAGACGGTGGCCCCGGCGGCCGCGATGGCGACGGGGTAGGCCTGTCGGGGGTCCTTCGGTGGTTCGATCCAGGATGCAAAGCCCGAGCCCCACCGATACTTGACGATCGTCGGCAGGCCGCTGCCGCGACTGTCGATGATGAACAACTCCGAGTCGGCGACCGCGAACTGAGTGGGCACGCTCTGGGGCAGCGACGCCACCGGACCGATGCCAAAGCCGTCGGGCAACGTGCGGTAACCGGCGATGAATCCCTCATAGGCGACTCCCAAGTACGCCTCGCTCACGAATAACATGTTGCCGGATACTGCGATGGCGGTGGGATTGCTTAAGCCGGTCACCAGCGAAGCGTTCACGGTGAAGCCCGAGGTGAGGTATTCGCCGACGTAACCCGCCGGACATTCGTCGGGCGGCGCCGTGGTGCCGGAAACATTGAGCACAAACAGGCGGCGGCCCGACAGCGCGAGGGAAACCGGATTGGCCAGGCCCGACACCACGGCGGCATTCACCCGGAGGCCGGACGTCGTGTATTCGCCAATCGTGCCGGCGTTGGCATTGGCGACAAAGATCTGGGCCGAGCCGGCGACGGCCGTCAGCCAAAAACCGACCGCCAGCGCGGCGGCTGAAACCGCCGTCGCGGCCCGCCGGGACCGTTCGCAATTCATGCCGATCGGTCCGGTCCGGCGATCCGCGCGGTGACGTCAAGAAGACCGGCCGGATATTGCTGCGAATAGACCACGAGCGATGAGCAGGAATACATGGACGTTGGCTAATCTGAAGAGACAGTCCAACCGCGGGGAACCGCTATCCCAGGGACGGTTTTATTTGGGCAAAGCGCTTTGATGCGGGCGCGGCCGCGCCCCGTTCCCCAGGTGGGCGTCGGCAAAGTCCAGAAGCGCCGTCCAATCTTCGGCGGTGAAATCGTGGGCGTGGTGCGAATAGTGGATGCCGATCCGATCCGGCCACCCGTAAAGGGCGTACGCGGCGCGGGCCGCGTCCACGGATTGGCGCACGGCCGCGGGCGAGGAGACCGGGTCGGTGTCGCCCTCCAGCGCCAGGAAGGGGCGCGGCGCGCACAGGGCCAGAAACCAGTGTTCATCGAAGGGAAGCTTTTCGCGCTGCCCGCGGAACTCTCGAAGATGCGGGGAAAACCAGTTGGGGTACTTGAGGGCCATCAGGTCGAGGGTCTCCGTGTGCTTCGCGCCCACCAGGCGGTAAGCGCCGATGCCGCCGCCGCCGGTCACGACCGGCGCCGCCATGAACCGGTCGTCGAAGGCGGCGGCGATCATCGCGGACTTTCCCGCACGGGATGCTCCGGTGATGACCAATCGGGCGGCGTCGATCGACGGATCGGTTTCGAGATAATCGGCCACTCGCGAAGCTCCCCAGGCCCACGCGGCCAGGACTCCCCAATCGTACCCGGGGTACGCCGGAAGGAAGCGCGTCGCACGAAACGCCCAGCTGCCGTCGGGCCGGCGCAGGGTGGTGTCTTCGGCGCAGTCGTTGTCGTTATAGACGACCAGGGCATATCGCCGCTCGAAGACGGCCCGATAGCGGTCGGCCAGCGTCTCCGCCGTGTTCGGAGTGTCCAGAATCGCGCTGGCCATGCCCCGGGCGGGCGCTTCGCGGCCGGTGGGCATCGAAGCGGGCAGGAGGACGTCGACTCCGCGGCCCTGAGTCGGGCCAAGCGGAAGCCGCTCGAGCACCGGGGCGCGCGGGGGAGTGCCGCCCTGTAGGATGATCGCGGGGAAAGGTCCGCCCGTCTCCGGGGTGAAGACGCCGATATTCAGCGACAAGGCCCGCCGCGGACCGAAACTCAGTCGGATGAGCCGGTAGCGCACGCGGCCTCCGAGAACGCTTTCGGCGAGAAGTTCGTGCCCGGCGACGTTGCCCGGCGGGGGCGGACTTTGGCCGACGTCATAATAGGCGAGGATCTGCCGCAACTCCTCGCGCCGGCGGACCCACTGGGCGAGAGTCGCAACCTTGTGGCCGTCATTGGTCGTGAAGATATCGGGTAGTTCGGGACGCCGCGGCAGGTCGGCCGGTCCGGGAAGGGGACCGAGGGGAGCGGTGATCGCCGGCAGGGGTATTTCCCGCAAATTGGACGGCTCGGGTCCCGGAACCGCGAGGAGCGGCGCGGCGCCGACGGCCAGGGCGACCAGGCAATGGCGAGGGGACATGGCAGGAGGGTTGCGGAGCCCGGCCGTTTGGCGAACGCGAAAAAGCGGGCGGCCCGGTCGTGGAAGGTCGCCGAACGCGGATCGCCGGTCGACTCCCAACCGTCTCCCTATGCGCCGAGCGGAGAGAGCCCGGCGGCCGCGGCATCAGCGCTTGGCGAACGATCGCTTTTACGCCACGGTGGCCGGCTATGGACAAACTAACCCTCACCGGTGCGCAAAAGACGCACCTTCGGGGAATCGGCCAACGGTTGGACGTCTCGTTAAAGTTGGGGAAAGGGGGATTGACCCCGGCCTTCTTCGCGGAGTTGCGCCGCCAGTTGACCGCTCGTGAACTGGTCAAGCTGCGCTTTTTTGGCGCGGACCGCGATGCCCGGGCGGCCTATTGCCTCCAAATCGCGTCCGAGGGCCAGTGTGAGGCTGTGGGCGCCGTGGGGCATACCGCATTGTTTTACTGCCCGCATCCGGACCCTGCCCAGCGACGCCTGCTGGTGCCGGCTTGATCGGGTGCTCGTTTCAGTATGAACCCGCCCCGGC
>CAZWMF010000147.1:6341-8494 GCA_964634535.1 uncultured Opitutaceae bacterium
CTCCATCCAAAGATCCGCTCCACGGCATCACGCTGGAAGTCGTGGTCACACGGCTCGTGGAACGGCTCGGCTGGGAAGAGATGGCCCGCGCGGTCGATGTCCGCTGCTTCAAGTTCGAGCCCAGCATCAAGTCCAGTTTGCAGTTTTTGCGCCGAACGCCCTGGGCGCGCACCAAGGTTGAACAGCTTTACTTGCAGCGCGGCGGCGGCCGGGACGTCGGTTCAGGCCGGGATGGACCGAGCACGCCTTCTTGAGGAAGCCGCCGGCCTCCGGCGAATCAGGGCGAACCGACCACCGTCACGGGCACGCGATCCGGCGCCGTCAGCCGATGGGCGGCGTCGTCCCAGACCAGGGCGGTGACCTGGCCGCCGTCCTTTTCGTAGCCATAGGTCGTGCCATCGTCCTGGTAGAGGTCGAAGCGGCCATTCGCGCCCGAGTATACCCGAATCGACGCGATGGGCTGCAGGGCCTGGGCGCTCGACACGTCCGCCCCTATGGGAATGATGCTGCCGGCGCGCACAAACAAGGGGAGGACGTCGATGGGGGCATCCGCCACGATGGTTTGCCCACCGTGGAGCCGCTCGTTGGTCCAGTAGTTGTACCAATCGCTGCCCGCCGGCAGGTAAACCGGCCGCTGGGTGGCCCCCTGCGCGGTGACCGGGGCGACCAGGAAGGCCGGTCCATACATGTACTCATCCGGAATGTCCGCCGCCTGCGGATCGTTCGCAAAATCCATGAAAAGCGCCCGCATGTACGGCGCCCCGGTCTGGTAGCTCCGGTAGGCATTGGAGTAGGTGTAGGGCAGAAGCGCGTAGCGCAGCTTCAGATAGCGGGCGAGGATCGGCTCGGCCTGCCGGCCGTACGACCAGACCTCGTTGTGCATTCGCTCGCCATGCGCCCGCATCACCGGCTGAAACGATCCCCATTCGAACCACCGCACGAACAGTTCGGGGTAATCTTCGTACGGGCCGATCACTTCGCGCGCGTCGGATCCGTCGATCAGCGGCCGATGGGCGGCGTGATAGTCCGGCGGGATCGCCGGCGAGAAGAAACCGGCGATATCCGTATCCCAATAGGGCAATCCGCTCGCGGTGAAGTTCAATCCCGCCGGGATGGAGCGCTTGAGCATGTCCCAGGTCGCGACGATGTCGCTCGACCAGAATACGGTGCCGTTGCGCTGCGCGCCCAGATAGGCCGCGCGGGCCAGGATCATGACGCGCCGGCTGTCGCCGAAATCCCGCCGGAAGCCATCGTACACGGCCGCGGTGTGAAAGAGGGGGTAGACATTGTAGTACCGCGTGCCGGACCCGATCGAGAACACGTCCGGGGTGGGGTCGATGTCGGGCTCGGTTTCGTCGAGCCAAAGGTAGTCGAATCCATAGGGCTTCACGTACCGGTCGCGAATCTGCTCCCAGAACCACCGGGCCGCCGCGGGATTCGTTGTGTCGAGATTGGGCCCGATCGTCTTTGCGGCCCACCCGAGTTCCGGCGTTCCGTCCGGCCGGTGCACGAGCCATCCGCGCCCCAGCAGCAGGTCATAGAACTGCGTGCCCGGCGCGAAATGCGGCCAAACGCTGAGCAACGTGCGGACGCCCTCGGCATGCAGTTCCCGATTCATCGCCGCCGCGTCGGGCCAGCGTTGGGGATCGAGATCCAGTTCGCCCTGCTTGGTCATGTTCAGGAAGTCGACCACCACGACGTCGAGCGGCAATTGCTTCTCCCGATAGGTGTGCGCGACCGCTAGAATCTGCTGCTGGGTGGGATAGATGGCCTTGCTCTGGATGTACCCATAGGCCGCGCGCGGCAGCAGATGGGTCACGCCGGTCAGCCGCCGGTAGCCCGCGTAGATTTCATCACTCGAATCCCCGGCGATCACGAAATAGGAGACGCGGTCGCCCACGTCCGACGACCAGGTATTGCGATAGCCGAAGCCCAGATTGACCGTGGTCTTGGAGGGATTATCCCACAATAGCCCGTAGCCGCGGCTGGAGACCATGAACGGCACGCCCACATCCTCGCCGCCCAGCGCACCATAGTCGTGCCAGCAGTGGATCTCGTGATTGCGCAGGTCCATCCAGCCCTTTTGCTGCTGGCCGAGCCCGTAGTAGTGCTCCTCGGCGGGCGAGTCGAAGACGGCGCCAATCCGGTGTCCC
>CAZWMF010000148.1:0-8474 GCA_964634535.1 uncultured Opitutaceae bacterium
CCGGGGCTCCGGGAAACCCAGCGGTCCCTGGTGGAAATGACTCTGGATCACATCATCGATCCGAAAACCCATCATCTCATCCTTTTTCTCCAGGCCGATTGGACGCCCATGGGTGACGCCGTCTCCTATGGCCACGATATCGAGCTGAGCTGGCTTTTGGTGGAGGCGGGCAATGTGCTGGGCGATCCCGCCCTGCAGGCGCGGATCAAGCCGGTGGCGCTCGCCATCGCGCAAGCGACTCTCGCCGAAGGCGTCGATCCCGATGGCGGCGTCATCAACGAAGGCGGCCCTCACGGATACACCAATGACCGCAAGGATTGGTGGCCCCAAGCCGAGGCTGCGGTCGGCTTCATGAATGCTTATCAGCTCTCGGGCGATCCGCAGTACCTCGCGGCGTCCCGCCACAGTTGGGACTTCATCCAGGCGAAGTTTGTCGACCGGGTCTACGGAGATTGGATCGAACAAGTGACCCGCGATGGCCGGCCCGTTCCGCTGGCGAAGGTTCGGCTATGGAAATGCCCCTACCACAGCAGCCGGAGCTGCTTTGAACTGATGGAGCGCGTGCAGGAACTGACCGGGGAGAAGTCGCCCGCCAATCTTGCCCAGGTCGGTCGGGCCGAATAGGCCAACGCTGCCGTTGGCGGGCCGGGCTGGCCCCGCTCTCCATCCTATAGGGTACGCCTTCCTGCACGGCAGGCCGCGAACGCACGGACGGCGAATGCCGCTGGGACTAATTTGCCAGCAGCAGTTCGAGCATGGGTCGGTCGAGCTGGTGGCCGCGGAAGGCCTCGTAAACGACGTCCGATCGCTTGCTGTCCACGATTCCGAACGGCCCCCGCAGGTTCCACATCGACCAGCCCCAACCGGCCTCCTTCCAGAGCGCCAAGAGGTCCGTCATCCAAGCGAGGGCGGCCGCATGGGGGGTCTGGTTGAAACAGCCCCATTCGCCCACGTGGATCGGCTCGCCGCGATCCGTCAAGGGTCGCCACTTTTCGATCAATTCATGGCGCAGCTTCGCGCGGTCCCAGGTCACGCCCTGCCGATCGACCATGGGCCAGGACGGCCGGGCCAACGACTCGAATTCCCCCGCGGGCACCCATTGGGCGGTGTAATGGCTCACCATCTTGGGCAGGTAGCCCCGGGTGCTCTGGACGATGCCCGCGCCCGTCAGTCCCAGGACCGGCGTCTGACCCAAATCGGCGCCGTCGGCCACGATGAGCCGGTCGGGACTCACTTCGCGAATCGTGGCGATCAGGGCGAGGGCGATCTCCACATAACGAGACTGGTCGGGCATGAACGGCGGCTCGTTCATGAGGTCGAAACTCAGGCGCGAATTCGGGATATCCCGGTAGCGTTCGGCGAAAAAGCGCCAGTGGTGCCGGGCCGCTTCGAGCGCCCGCTCCATCGCGTCGCGCGGGCTGTCGAAGAGCTGGTAGGGCTCGAGTTCCCGACCGTTCACGCAGTAGCCCGGAATGCGGTGAAGATTCAGGTTGATGTGGATGCCGTGCCGCCGGCCGAACTCGATCGCTTCGTCGACCGGACGGACGGCTTCGGGATCGATCCGCATCCAGTCGCGCGCGCTCGACCACGTCCAATACGAGAGCGGCAATCGGGCAAAATCAAAGCCCCATTCGGCCATCCACTCGAAGTCGGATTCGCGGTAGGGCCGGCCGGCGTGGCCGCCATGTTCGGCGGGCAGATTGAAACCCCGGCGACGGGGGACTCGAGGCGGCGGCCAGGGCGCGGCGGTGGCGCGACCTTGGCTGGGGTGCGGAAGCATGAGGGCAGCGGCGGCGGTGGCGGACAGTTGAAGGAAGTCGCGGCGCGTCATGGTCGGTTCAGGGGATCGACTGGGCCGCGAGGCCCGGGAAAAGAGATCGACGGCACGTTCGCGAAAATTATCCGGAGGATCGGGGCAGGAGAATGGCGCAAGGGATGAACCGCCAACGTCGACGCAACCTTCGCCTCAAGTCAATGCCCGGCGCCCTTGGGAATTCTCAAGGGCGTGACAAGGATTCTCATTAACACCGCGCCAGCGACGGTCTACAATGACCCGCCTCACGCGATTTTGTCCGTTTGGCCGCCCCGCCCCGCACCGGGTCCCGTCGGCCCCCAACCCCCCTAACCCACCATGAAACTTAAGATAATCGGATCTCCGTTGCCCAACGTCCCCTGGCAGCCCCGGCCGGCGGGCAATCAAGACATGGCTTGGCGCTACGACGCCAATCCCGTGATCGGCCGCCGCCCGCTCCCGCGGGTGACCGGCATCTACAACAGCGCGGTCGTGCCCTGGCAGGGTGGTTTTATCGGCGTCTTCCGGACGGAAGGCATGAGCCGGGTCCCGCACCTGCACGTCGGCCGGAGCGCCGACGGATTCAAATTCACGTTCGAGCCGAAGCCGATCGTGCTCACCAACCCCGATCCCGAGGTCGTGCGCTTCGAATACGCCTACGACCCCCGGGTCACCGCGATCGACGGCGTGCATTACGTGACGTGGTGCAATGGCTATCATGGCCCGACCATCGGCATCGCGCGCACGACCGATTTCGTGCATTTTGAGCAGCTGGAGAACGCCTATCTGCCCTACAACCGCAACGGGGTGTTCTTTCCCCGCAAGTTCGGCGACAAGTTCCTGATGCTCAGCCGGCCGTCCGACACCGGCCACACGCCCTTCGGCGATATTTTCATCAGCGAGAGCACGGATCTGGTCCACTGGGGCCGGCACCGGCACGTCGCCAGCCGGGGCGGCCCCTGGTGGCAGGGGACCAAGATCGGCGCGGGCCCTTCGCCCATCGAGACGAGCGAAGGCTGGCTCCTTTTCTATCACGGCGTCACCACGACCTGCAACGGTTACGTCTATTCGATGGGCGCCATGCTGCTCGATCTCGAGCAGCCGTGGAAGGTGATCGCCTGCGCCAACGAGCCCCTGCTCGTGCCCGAGGCGCCCTATGAATTGGCCGGCTTCGTGCCCGGCGTCTGCTTCCCAGTGGGCTGCCTGTGCGATTCGGCGACAGGCCGCATCGCGATTTATTACGGGGCGGCCGACACGTTCTCGGCCTTGTGCTTCTGCAGCGCCGAGGAGGTCGTCCAGTTCATCAAGGACAATCCGCTCAAGGCTTAAGCTGGGCCGCCGCGCAGCGCACGCTTGCGCCGCGCGGCGCTGATCGATGGAATTCAGCGGCCCGCCTTCGCTTGGTGGCGACGGTGCGGCTCTTTCGGTAATCCCCCTGGTTCTCCCCGCGCATGCCCTCCCTCCCCCCGACCTCGACCCCGACCCAAACGTATTTGCGGCCCCGTGAGAAATTCGCGTACGGATTCGGCGACCTGGCGTCCTGCCTCTATTGGCAGACGTTCATGCTGTATCTGACGTTTTATTACACGGATATCTTCGGACTTAGCGCGCTGGCCGCGGCCGCCATGCTCGGGCTCAGCCGCTCCTTGGACGCCTTTTTCGACCCGGTGATGGGCATGATCGCCGACCGGACCCGGACCCGGTGGGGCAAGTACCGGCCGTTCCTGCTCTGGTTATGCGTGCCTTTCGCGTTGGCGGGCGTCTTGACCTTCACGACGCCCGGCGCCGACACCGCCCAGCGGCTGGAGGCGGCCTTTGGCGGAGTGATGCGCGCCGCCTTGGGCGGAATGGCGGGTGGCTTTCTCGGGGTGGCGCACTTCGCCGAGCGGCTGCACCTGGGCTGGATCGCCGATATGTTTGAAGGGGTCGGGTCGAAGGCCGACGCCCTCGAACACGAAGTCACCGGCCGGCTGATCTGGGCGATTCTCACCTACAACGCGCTGATGATACTCTACACGGCGATCAACATCCCCTACACGGCGATGTTGGGCGTGCTGACCCCCAACCCGAAGGAGCGCACCGCCCTGTCCTCCATCAAGTTCATCGGAGCCTATCTGGGCGGCAACATCATCATCTCCTTTGGGTTGCTCGTCCTGGTCAAGTTTGTGGGCGGCCGCGACGTGGCGCACGGCTGGCAGACCGCCTTCATCATCATCGGCGCGGTGGCGATCGCCTGCTTTCTCATCACCTTTTTCAACACCCGCGAACGGGTGGAGCCGCCCAAAGCGCAGCGGACCTCGGTTGGGCGCGACCTGGGCGACCTCTTCACCAACGGACCCTGGCTCGTCCTCTTGGCGACGACGATCACGTTCATCCTGTTTGTCGCCGCCCGCGGCAGCGTCACCGTCCACTACTTCAAATACTTCGTCGGTTCCCACGCGCTCCGGTTCCCGGCCTGGCTGCCGTTCATCGGGGGCAACCAGGAGTGGCAATTCGACGGGCTGGTCTCGCTGTTCAACGGCACCGGCGGCATCGCCTCGCTGCTCGGTCTGCTGGGCTTGCCGTACTTCGTCAATCGCGTGGGCAAGAAGGTGGCGTTTCTGCTGCTCTTCGTCGTGGCGATCGGCTCCACCGCGAGCTTCTACTTCCTGAAGCCGGAACAGGTGGGCCTGATATTCGCCATCAACCTGCTCGGGTCCGTCACGGGCGGTCCGCTGAGCGCGTTGCTCTGGGCGATGTACGCCGACACCGCCGACTATGCCGAATGGAAGCGCGGCCGCCGGGCCACGGGGCTGATTTTCTCGGCGTCCATCTTTTCGCAAAAACAGGGCTGGGCCATCGGAGCGGCCGTGGCGCTTCTCTTGATGGCCAGCGTGGGTTTCCAGGCCAACACCACGCAAACCGCCGAATCCCTGCGGGGCCTGATTCTCCTGATGAGCCTGGTGCCGGCCGCCTTTGGCGTGGTGTCCATGGTGCTGGTTGCGTTCTATCCGCTCGGGGAAACGAAGATGGCGCAAATCGCCGCCGATCTGAAGGCGCGGCGCGGCGCCGAGTCCGCAGCGAACCCGGCTGGCTGATGGCGCGGGCAACGATGGCCGGTTGGGTGCGAATCGGGGCGCTGGCGCTCGGCCTGGCCGCATCGGCGGCCGCCCAACCCATCGAGTTTCGGTTCGCGCCGCCGGCCAATCCAGCCGTCGCGAATGCCTTCGCCCGGGAATTGTGGGCCGAGGCCATCACCCCGTCCGGCCGGCGGATCGAGTTGCCGGCCTATTATGCCGGAGATGGCGTTTATGCGATTCATGCGCGGGCCGATGAAGCCGGCCGCTATCGCCTGGGGGCGGTCACGGAGATGGCGACCGGCGCCGCTCCGGTCCGTCTCGACGTTCATCTGACCTCGCCCGGCGAGGTGGTCAACGCGACGCCCGATCGCGTGCCGGCGATCGCTCGCGATCCCCGCGATGTTCATGTATTCCGCGGTTCGGATGGCCGGCCCTATCTGCCGGTCGGCGCCAATCTGGCCTGGCCGCAGGGCCCGCGCGGACTCGACTACCTGCTCGATGCGCTCCCGGAGTTTTCCCGGGCCGACCTCAATTGGATGCGCGTGTGGATGGCGCACTGGTCGGGCATGAATCTCGACTGGTTTCCCCCGTATATGGGGCCGTCGCCGTCGCCCGGCACGCTCGACGAGGGTGTCGCCCGCAAATGGGACCGGTTGGTGGCGGCTGCGGACCGGAACGGCGTGTACCTCCAGATCGTGCTCCAGCACCACGGCCAGTACACGACGCATAGCAATCCGAATTGGGCGGAAAATCCCTGGAACGCCGCGAATCCCGGAGGCTTTCTCAAGGCGCCCGCGGACTTCTTCACCGATCCCCGGGCCCGCGCGCTCACCCGCCTCAAGTACCGCGCGATCGTCGCCCGCTGGAGTTGGTCGCCCACCATATTTGCCTGGGAACTCTTCAACGAAGTGCATTGGACGAATGCCATGGTCGATGGCCGGGTGACGGATGTGGCCCGCTGGCATGACGAGATGGCCGACTATATTCGTTCGGTGGATGCCTACGGCCACCTGGTCACCACCAGCACCGAGAATCTGCGCAGCCCCATTTACCGGCGGCTGGATTTCTTTCAGCCGCACGCCTATCCGGTCGATCCGATCGCGGCCGTGCGCAGCTTCGACCGGCCGGTCGCCGAACTCGATCGGCCGGTCTTTTACGGGGAATTTGGCGACGATTCCATGGACCGGTCGGATGCGGTGCGAAATTCCGGTCTGGCCGTGCTTCCAGGCGTGTGGGCGAGCCTGATGGGCGAGGGCACGATGGCCGCCCAGCCGTGGAACGGCTGGCAATGGTACGAACAGCATCGCCTGACCGAATTGGGCGCGGTCAATCGATTCCTGACCCGGAGCGGGTTGGCCGGCCAGGCGGGTCTGCGGCCATTTTCCGCCGTGGTGGCCTGCGCCCAGCGCGTGCCCTTGCGGATTCTGGCCAGCACCTCCTGGCAGCGCCACGCCGAGCCCGATATCGCGTATCCGCTCGATGGCCGCTTGCCGATGGCGGCGGGGAGCATTCCCGCCTATCTGGTCGGCGGCCGCGGGGTGAACGCGAACGGTTTTCCCGGTTGGGTCACCTACCGGCTGGACCTGCCGCGGGCGACCACCGTGCGCATCCAAATCGGCGCGGTGGAGTCGGTCGGCTCCGCCTTGCGCGCGACGGTCGATGGCCAACGGGCGGCCGCCCACCGCTGGGCCGGGGGACCGGGTGCGCCCGTGCCGGCCGAACTCAGCTTTCCCGTCGCGGCAGGCCGGCATGTGCTGCGGATCGAGAACGACGGCGGCGGGGGCTGGATCGAAGTGCCGGCCGTCGATCTTGGCTTCGACACTTCGGCGCTGGCCGCCATCGGCCGGCGCAACGACCGGTGTATCGCCGTTTGGCTCTGGCAGCGCGGCAACGTGGATTCGCTCAATCCGACCGGACCCGTGGGCGGCGTGCTCGAGTTGGCCGACGTGCCCGCTGGCCGATGGGTGGCGACCTGGTGGGACACCGCCCGGGGCGAGCCCGGATCGTCCGCCGCAATCGACCATGGGGGCGGGAAACTTCGGCTGCCGACCCCGCCGATTCTCCGGCACGCCGCCGTCGTGCTCGCGCGCGCCTCGTGATCCCCGCGCGGCGAGCCCATCGACCGGGTCGGCGATGTCTGGACCGCGGCGATCCGCCAAATGATTTCTCGCTCCGCGTTCGCCGATTCCTGTAAACTACGATCGATTCTTCGTTATCGCCCATGAAAAAAATCCCCTCCCTCCTGGTCGGCGCCGCCCTTCTGGCCGGCGTCGCCCACGCCCAAAAATTCGAAGGTCTCGCGCTCACTCCGCCGATGGGTTGGAACACGTGGAACACCTTTGCCGGCAATTGCAGCGAGGCGCTCGTCAAGGAGACCGCCGATGCCATGGTCGCCAACGGCATGCGCGACGCCGGCTATGTATACGTCGTCATCGACGATTGTTGGGCGCTCAAGGAGCGCAATGCGAACGGCGAGTTGGTGCCCGATCCGGTCAAGTTTCCGGATGGGATGAAGGCGCTTTCCGATTATTTGCACGCCAAGGGCTTCAAATTCGGCATGTACGGCTGCGCCGGCAAGACGACCTGCGGCGGCTACCCGGGCGGCCGCGGTCATGAGTTCCAGGACGCGCGGCAGTATGCGGGCTGGGGCGTCGACTATTTCAAGTACGACTGGTGCGACCATGGCACGGCCAATGGGCCGGAGACCTACCGGATCATGAGCGATGCGCTGAGGGCGGCCGGCCGGCCCATCGTGTTCAGCTTGTGCGAATGGGGCCAGAACCAGCCGTGGCTTTGGGCGGAACCGGTCGCCCATCTCTGGCGCACCACGGGCGACATCGGACCGTCCTATGCGGGCGTCGCCGGGGCGACCTGGCAGCACGGCTGGAAGACCCTGCTCGATACGAATGTGGGCCTGGAAAAATACGCCGGCCCGGACCATTGGAACGATCCGGATATGCTCGAAGTGGGCGCGAAGGGCCTGTCGCTCGCGGAATCGCGGGCGCATTTCAGCCTGTGGTGCATTCTGGCCGCGCCGTTGATCGCGGGCAACGATGTCCGCCACATGACGCCGGAAGTCCAGGCGATCCTGACCAACAAGGACGTGATCGCGATCGACCAGGACCGCCTGGGTCACCAGGGCTTCCGCTTCCGCGTCGATCCGGACAAGGAGATCTGGGCCAAGCAGCTGTCCAACAAGGAGTGGGCGGTGTGCGTGCTCAACACGGGCGACAAGGCGGCCAAACTCACCCTCGACATGCACGACCTCACCTTCCTGACCGAACAGTATTACGACGTGACCGACGTGTGGGCGGGCAAGCCCGATGGCACGGCGCTCGTTCCGCATACGGCCATGGTGGATTCGCACGGGGTCGTGCTGTACCGCCTGAAGCCGGGCTCCTGAGGATTCGTCAGCCGGCGGCGCCGAACCGGGCCAATTGGCCGCGCAACGAGCGGCTGAGCGGCAATCGCGTCCCATTGCGCAACACGACCGTGTAGTCGCCGTGGGCCGCCGGATGCAGCTCGCTCACCTGGTCCAGGCGGACGAACGCCGAGCGGTTGACCCGCGCAAAGTCGGTCTGGCCGAGCTGCAATTCCAGCGACTTGAGCGTTTCGCGCGCCAT
>CAZWMF010000149.1:0-8466 GCA_964634535.1 uncultured Opitutaceae bacterium
TCATCATCATGGTGCGCAAGACCGCCAACCTCTTCATCTGCGGACCCGAGGTCATTCAGGCGGTCACCGGTCAGAAGTGCACCATGGACGAGATCGGCAGCGCCGAGGCCAACGCGAGCGTGAGCGGCAACGTGCACTTCATCGCCGAGAACGACGCCGATGCGGTGCGCATTGCAAAGAAGCTGCTTTCCTACCTGCCGGCCAACAACGTGGTCGACCCGCCGCACACGCCGACCGCCCAGGTCGACATGTCGCCGGACCTGGCGATGAACGAACTGCTGCCCGACAATCTCAAGGATCCGCTCGATGTGACCAAGGTCATCGCCCGCCTGGTCGACAACGGCGACTACCTCGAAGTCATGCAGGAGTGGGCCAAGAACGTCGTGATCTGCTTTGCCCGCATCCAGGGCATCGTGGTCGGCATCATCGCCAACCAATCCGCGGTCAAGGCCGGCACGCTCGACATCGACGCCTCGGACAAGACCGCGCGGTTCATCCGGTTCTGCAATGTGTTCAATATCCCGATCGTCAACCTGGTCGACGTGCCCGGCTTCCGGCCCGGCCTCCAGCAGGAGCGCGGCGGGATCATCCGTCACGGGGCGAAGATGCTCTTCGCCTACGCCTCGGCCACGGTGCCCAAGATCACGGTCATCCTGCGCAAAGCCTACGGCGGGGCCTACCTCGCCATGTGCAGTTCGGATATGGGCGCCGACGCGGTCTACGCCTGGCCCACGGCCGAGATCGCCGTCATGGGCGCCGAAGGCGCGGTGAAGATCCTCTACAAGCGCGAAATCACCGCCGCCGCCGATCCGAAGAAGGAGGAGCAGCGCCTCGTGGCCGAATACCGCCACAAGTTTTGCTCGCCCTACGAGGCGGCCAAGAAGGCGATGATCACCGACGTCATCAGCCCGGCCGAAACCCGGGCGGCCGTTTCGCTCGCCCTGCGCAATACCCTGAGCAAGCGCGAGACCCGCCCGCCGAAGAAGCACGGCACGATCCCGATGTGATGAGCCCCGCCCGCTCCCCATGAGTGAATCCACGCCATCCCCGGACGGACCGACCTCGGTCGAGACCCTCCTCGGGCAAACGCTCGTCCTGCTGCATCGCGCGGCCGGCCGGCTCGACGAACCGGCCCGCCGCAACGAGGTGCAGGCGGCCCTGCAACAGGCGGCCACCTGTCTCGCGGCGGCCCGCCAGGCCCTGAGCGGTTCCGCCGCTCCCGCCCCCCTGGGCGCCCAAAAAGTGAGTACCGGCGAAGAGCCGGCCATTTCCGCCGTCATCGCGGCCGCCGTCTCCGTCTATCTCGACCGGCCCTTCCGGCTCGTTTCGGTTCAGCGGGTGACGGTGCCCGTCGTTCCCCACCTCAACGTCTGGGCGGTCGAAGGCCGCACCCAGATTTTCATGTCCCACCGCGTTCGCTAAAACCGCCCCCTCGCATGATCCAGAGACTTCGCGTTACTGTTGACGGGAAAAGTTACGACGTGACCGTCGAACTTCCTGACGAATCGTCCACGTCGGCCGCCCCGGCCGCCTCCGCTCCTGCCGCTGCTGCGGCCGGAGCTACGGTGCGCCAAGGGCCGGCTCCGGCGGCATCCGCCCCGGCGGCACCCGCTCCGGCGGCGCCGAGACCGGCCGCGGCCAGCGGCGCGGGCGACGTGCCGAGCCCCTTATCCGGCCGCGTCACGGCCGTGGTCGTGCAAGCCGGCCAAGAGGTGAAGGAAGGCGACCATCTCGTCACCCTCGAGGCGATGAAGATGAATACCTTTGTTTTCGCGCCCAAGACCGGTAAGGTCGTCGCGATCAGGACCGAGGTTGGCGCCGTGGTGGAGGAAGGCCAGTCGCTCGTCACGATCGGTTGACCGGCATGGGTCGCGCCGATCCAACCCCGCCCGGGACACCCCGCCCGGTGCGCGGCGGCTGGAGCCTGGTCGAGTACGCCGCGGTGGACTCGACCAACCGGGTGGCGGCCGCCCTGCCCGCCTGGACGGCCGTCCGCGCCGATACGCAATCCGCGGGCCGCGGCCGCTTTCAACGATCGTGGGTTTCCGACGCGGGCGGACTCTGGCTGTCGGCCGTGGTTCCCTTGGGCCCCGACCCCGCGGAAGTCCGCACCCTGCCGCTCGTCGCCGGCTGGGCCGTGATCGACGCCCTCGGTTCCCTCGGCATCGCCGGATTGCGCCTGCGCTGGCCCAACGACATCATGGCCGGTCCGTTGAAGGTGGCCGGTCTCCTCGTGGACGGCTATCCGCCGGACCGGGCGGTGGTGGGCATCGGGGTCAACGTGACCAATCGACCGGCAGTCCAGGATCCCTCGCTTCAAAGCACGGCGACGCGGCTGGCCGATCTGAGCGCCCTGCCCCCCGCGCTGCCGGCCCTGGCCGAGGTGATTCTGGGTTCGCTCCGAACTGGTGTGGAGATCCTCTTCAACCAGGGTTTCGCGGCGCTCGGACCGCGCATCAATGCGCTCTGGGGTGGCCCGCGATCGGTGCGGCTGGATCTGGACGGCGTGGAATGCACCGGCATGTTTACCGGAGTCGACGATTCCGGCTGCCTCCAACTGGTCCAGCCCGGCCAACCCGCGCGCAGATTTGCGCCGCACGAAGTGCGGCTCCTGCGCGAGATCTGACTGGCGGTTGCGACCGGGCGGCCGCTACGTGGCGCAGCCGCGCATCTGGCAATCGATCTTCAGGATGTGACTCGTGAGCCAGCCCGAGGTTTCGCGATGGATTTCCTCGATCAGGGCGATCGACGGATCGGCATTCAGCCTTGCGATCCAGTCGCCAACTTTCTTGCGGAAATGGGTATGCGCCCGGCAATTCTCGCGGTGGGACGGACAGCGGGCCCGCTCCATGATCCCTTCCTCACGCTCGAAGTGCGCCTGGGCGTAGGTCGCCAGAAAGAGAACCGAGGAGACGATCAGGTCGGCCGCCACGCCGTCCTTCAGCGCCTGTTCCAACTCATTCACGCAGGCGAAGAGTTTCCGATGCTCCGCATCGAGGCGGGCATGACCCGTGGCAAAGGTCTCATCCCATTCCAGCATGGCTCAGGCTGGCATTCGACGGGGCGCGAGGCAAAGAATTTAGGGCAACTATTTACGGCGCTGATAGGCCCGGGGCTCGAGAATCCGGGCGGGCCGGCCGCCTATCATTTAACGCACCGCGAACGGCGTATGCTGGCCGATGAGCTGCGCCAACGCCGCGGCGTCGTCGACCTCGCCCGAACTCGCCGCATCGGCGAAGATGAGCTGGGGCAGCCGGCTCGTGCGCAGGGACCGGCTCATCGCGATGTAGAGGCGAACGTCGGCGTCGATCTGCCGGGCGACCGCCGGATCGCGTTCAACCTGGTCCAGAAGCGATCGGCCCACCAGGGCCTCGGCGCGGACCCGCGCCTGGCCGAGGCTGGGCAGCCGCTCTCCGCCCATCAAGGCCTCGTCGAACGCGCGAAAGGCGGCGGGACGGGCGAACCAAACGGCCAGGCTCAAGCGGGCATAGGCGCAGGCGTCCAGATTTTCGGGCGCGGTCTCCTGAATCATGGGATTGCACTCGGCCTCCAAGGGCACCGGCAATAGGAGGACGGCCAGCCGGCCCCCGGAGCGAGCCACCGCCGCCTCGAGGAGCGGATGCATCCGGCGGCAATGCGGGCAGGTATAGTCGAAGAGGGCCACGACGACCGTCGGGGCGCCGGCCGGACCGATCCGCGGCACCCGGTCGGGATCGAGGACGACGCGGCCTCCGTCGAGCCGGAGTTCGGAAGCCCCGCTCGGAATGCCGGCGGCCAACGCGCGCACGGCAAAACGCCGTGGTCGGACTGCGAATTGCCCGCCGATCAGCGCGGCGGCGCCCACCAAGCCCAGGGCGACGCCCCAGCGGCCCCACCCGCCCGAATCATCCGACGGACGGCGCCGAACGACCTCCCGGAAGAGCAGCGCCGCGGCCACGACCGCGCTCGCATGCGTGGCCAGGCAAAACCGGCACCAGGTGCCGATGACCAGATCCTGGAGGGCGGCAAACCAGATCGCCGCCGCAAAGATAAGCACCGCACCCGCAACCACCGCCAGGCGGCACCGGCGCCCCACGGCGTCGCCGCGGTTCGGACCGAGGCCGAAGCTCACGCCCAAGACCCCGCCATAGACGACCAGGGCCGGAAGGCTGACCGGCAGACCGAGCCAGTAGGCCCAGCGGCTGGACAGCACCCGGTCGCAACCCGATCCGGGGCCGCACCCGGCCACGCCGCCGCCCGAAAGCGATATATAGGCCAGGTAACCCCCGCCCGCCAGGGCGGCAAGGAGGAGCGTCCGGGCGGACCCGCGGGCGATGGCGCCGCAATCCCGGCGCGGAGTTGGCAATCCAGGGGCCATCAAAGCTGCTCACAACCGATGGCCAATCGGTGCAAAAACTTGGCCAGGGCGGCGGCGGCAATCGGCCCGATCACGAGCGGGCGCGCCTCCCGCCAACCGACCAGAACCACGCCGCAGAGGTCGGTGCTGCCGATCAGCGGGAACAGGGCGAACGAACCCAGAATCGGATCGGCTTTCAGCCATTCGGGCAGATGCGGCGTGATCTTCGGCTCGAGCGCGTCGTGGATCAGGACGTTCTCGCGGTATTTCAGGCAAACGCCGGTCACGGTGCGCTCGGCCGGTCCGGCGGCCGCCGTCGGGGGAACCCGCAGGAAAAGTTCGCCCGCCCCGGCCGTGAGGACGGCCTGCCCGGCCGGTCCGCGGCCGGATAAAACCAGGACGTCGGAGGCGGCAAACCCGCCGCGCAGGAGCTCCACGGCATAGGCGAGCACATGCGTGCGGGCCGGCTTGGGTTGATCGAAGAGCCGCTCCAGCCGCTCCAAGGCGTGCTGCCAAATCTCGGCGGTGTCGGGCGGGGGCGGCGGGGCGGGGGCCGGCTCCGCGTGGGCCTCGCCCGCGGCCGCGCTCTTGGCCTCCTCCGCGGACAGGCGCGCGAACGCCTCGGCCCGCCGCGAGAATTGACCGATGGTGCCCTCGGGCAGGCTGCTGATCCGCCGATCCCGCATGAATTCGCGCAGCTGCTCGCCGGCCGCGTTGAGAAGCCCGCCCATCCGCTCCTCGAGGTCGGGCAGGACCGTGCCAAAGCGCGTCGCCAGGGCCTTCATCTGGCGAAAGGCGGTCTCACCGCTCGTGCCGGCCTGCAGGCCGACTTCGGCAACGCGGGCGGAAAAATCGCACACGGCCACCAGGGGGTCGGGCCCCGGGCCCGAGCACGGATCGAACGACTCGGGCCGGCAGTCCTCCAGGTACTTGGCGACCTCCTCCGGGGCGTGTTCGCGCCGGAGGATTTCCCGGCCGAGTTCCAATGGGGTCACCCCAAACACGGTGCGCCAGCCCTCGTCGGGATCGTCCGAGCGCACCGCCCGCGCCGCCCGGTAATCCTCGTGCATGAACGAGGCCATCACGATCGCCCCCAGATTGCGCAGGCAGGCGCCGATGAAGGCTTCCTCGCGGTCGCACAGGCGAACCTCCTGGGCCACCGCCTCCGCCATGAAGCCGGAGCAGATGGCGGTGGCCGCGGCCTGCCGGTGCTCCTCGGTGGCCGGCCGGCTGCCGGCCGCGTCGGCGATCAGCAGCGACATCGTGAGCGTGCGGATCCGGCCGTAGCCGATCACGTGGATCGCCTGCGCGACCGAGGTGATGCGGGCCCCGGTCACGTTGTAGGCCAGGGTTTGGGCCGTGCTGAGCACCTTGGCCAGAATGACCGCGTCCTTCTGGATGACGTTGGCCAGCATCGCGACATCCACCCCCTGGATGTTCGAGGACAGGGTCTGGATCAGCTTGAGCAGTTCCGGCAGGCCGACGCCGCGACCCGAGCGCAGGGCGTCCTTGGCCCGGTCGATCGTGCGCATCGCCAGCTCTTCACGGGATGGGGGGCTCACGGGCGGCAGTGTGCCAAATCCGCGGGTAAAATCGATTACGGTTTTGTAATGTTCGGGAAAGGGTCCGGACAGAAGCCCGTGGCATAGTGTGCGCATGCCCATGAACTCATCACTTCGCTTCTCCCTTCGCCGCGCCGGTTTCGGCGCGGCTGGCCTCCTCGCCGCCGCCAGCCTGTTCGCCATGCTGCACGCCGCCGCGCCGGCCGACCACCCTGCCCTCGCGATCAAGCGCGACGACTCGGCCGCCCTGCGCAGCCAGGTCGAGTCCGCCAGCTACGCCGCGATCGTCAAGCGGGTGGCGCCGAGCGTTGTCAAGATCACGGTCCAGATGCAGGCCCGCAACGTCTCGTTCGGGTCGGGCGAAGGGCCGTTCGACGATCCGTTCTTCCGCCAGTTTTTCGGCAACCGGGCGCCGCAAATGCGGTCGGCGCCGGAAAGCGGCCTGGGCTCCGGGGTGATCATCAGCACCGACGGCTATATCGTGACCAATAACCACGTGGTCGCCAATGCGAAGGACGTCACGGTCACCCTGGCCGACGGCCGGGAGTTCAAAGCCCGGGTGGTCGGTCGCGATCCCCAAACCGACGTGGCCGTGGTCAAGATCGACGCCCAGCACCTGCCGGCGATCACCTTCGCGGCCAGTAACCAGGTCGAAGTTGGGGACCGCGCGCTCGCGATCGGCAATCCCTTCGGCATCGGCGAAACCGTCACGACCGGCATCGTGAGCGCCACCGGTCGGCGGGCCGGGCTCGGCCTCGACTACGAGGACTTCATCCAGACCGACGCCGCCATCAATCCGGGCAATTCGGGCGGCGCCCTGGTCGACGTGGACGGCCGGCTGATCGGCATCAACACGGCGATCCTGAGCCACGACGGGGGATTTCAGGGCGTGGGCCTGGCGGTCCCCTCCGACCTCGTGAGCAGCGTGGCCAATAGCCTGGTCAGCCGCGGCAAGGTGGTCCGCGGATACCTGGGCGTGGGCGTGCAGGACCTCACCCCAACCCTGGCCGAATCCTTTGGCATCGCCGGCACGACCGGCGCGCTGATCACCGATGTGCGGGCCGACGGCCCCGCCGCGCAGGCCGGGCTCAAGAGCGGCGACGTGGTCACAGCTCTCAATGGTCAGCCCGTCACCGGATCGAGCCAGCTCAGCCTCAGCGTGGCCGAAGCCGGCCCCGGCGCGACGCTCACGCTGCAGGTTCAGCGCGATGGCAAGAGCCGGACGATCACCGCGATCACCGCGTCCAAGCCCAATAGCCCAAAGAACGCCGGCGACGATACCGCGGCGCCGGGCACCGATCAGGGCGTCCTGCAGGGCGTGGGCGTGGGCGACCTGGACGCCAACACCCGCAGCGAACTCAATCTGCCCGACCGGCTGACGGGCGCGGTCATCACCGAGGTGGCCCCGGATTCGGCCGCGGCCCGGGCGGGCCTCAAGCCGGGCGACGTCATCCTGGAAATCAACCGTCACCCGGTCGACTCCGCCCGGAGCGCCGTCGACCTGAGCCAGAACGCCGTCGGCAAGCGGACCCTGGTCAAGCTTTGGTCGCACGGCAACACGGTGTACGTCGTCGTCGACGAGGCGGGCGCCGATATCCTCCCCTGATCCGACCCACGCTTTTGGTGTCCGCGAAGGTACTGAGGTAGTCCCAAACGAAACAACCGCCGGCTCCTTGCACGGGGCCGGCGTTTTCGTATCATCGGCGCCCTCCATGCGTGTGCTCGTCGTCGAAGATGACGCCAAGATCGCCTCGTTCGTGGTCCGCGGCCTCAAGCAGGCGGGCTACGCGGTCGACCATGCCCCGGACGGCGAAACCGGCCTGGCCCTGGCCCAATCGACCGACTACGACGCGGCGGTCGTCGACATCATGCTGCCGGCCCTCGACGGGCTGAGCCTCGTCCGGCGGATCCGGGCGGCCCGCCGGCCCACTCCGGTCGTGTTCCTGAGCGCCAAGAGTTCGGTCGAGGACCGGGTCAAGGGCCTGCAAAGCGGCGGCGACGACTACCTGACGAAACCGTTCGCCTTTTCGGAGCTGTTGGCCCGCATCCAGGCGCTGATCCGCCGCTCGAGCCAGGCGCCGGACGCAACCCGGCTGTCCGCGGGCGACATCGCGCTCGACCTCGTCACCCGCGAGGTGACGGCCGGGGGCCGGCCGGTGGCCCTCCAGCCCCGGGAATTCTCCCTGCTCGCCTTCCTGCTCCGCCACGCGGGCCGCCCGGTGAGCAAGACCCAGATCCTCGAGCACGTCTGGGATTACAGCTTCGACCCGCAAACCAATGTGGTCGATGTGGTCATGCACCGTCTGCGGTCCAAAATCGATCCCGACCACAGCCGCGTCGAAACCCTGCGGGGCGTGGGCTACGTCTTTCGGCCCCATGCTTGAGCGCCTGCGCCAGTCCCTGGCCTTCCGGCTGGCGGCGATCTACTCGCTCGTCTTCGCCCTGGGGACCCTCGCCCTCTTCGGCGGGTTGTACTGGGTGCTGGCCCGCTCGCTCGAGCGCCGCGAACGCTCCGTCGTCGAGGGTCTCGCCCAGGATTTCGCGCAGGCCTATGTCCAAGGCGGCGTG